>NZ_JAJDMJ010000068.1:0-17300 GCF_020593585.1 Blautia sp. DFI.6.71 | reverse complement strand
GAGCAGCTGATTTGTAATCAGCAGGTTATCGGTTCGAGTCCGATCATCGGCTTTTTGGACCTTTAGCTCAGTTGGTTAGAGCAACCGGCTCATAACCGGTCGGTCCTGGGTTCGAGTCCCCGAAGGTCCATTTTTAAATTATTTTGGCCCAGTGGCTCAGTTGGTTAGAGCGTCGCCCTGTCACGGCGAAGGTCGAGAGTTCGAGTCTCTTCTGGGTCGTTAGCAATGAGCTGACGAGTTTGGTAAATTGCATATGGATATGGAATCTTAGCTCAGCTGGGAGAGCATCTGCCTTACAAGCAGAGGGTCATAGGTTCGAGCCCTATAGGTTCCATATGCCGCAGTGGCGGAACTGGCAGACGCCCGGGACTTAAAATCCCGTGGGTAGTGATACCCGTACCGGTTCGATTCCGGTCTGCGGCATGATTATGAGATGCGAGAAATGTTGATTTTTCAATGTTTCTCGCATTTTTCGTTATTAAATATTTTGATTACACTTGATTACACTTTTATTTTCCCCTGCTCATTGTTTGTCGCAATTTGAGCAGGGGATTTTTTATTATGGATTAGCCGGATTGCTGTCTGAAAGATCTGTGTCCAAAGTATTAATCATAATTGTGCTTGATTTTGGATCAACAGACTGCTGCCGAATATAATGTAACGTAGTGCGCGTTTCAGAATGTCCTAGCATGGTAGATAACTGATTGAGTGGAACGCCAGCTTCGTAAAGCATAGTTGTAATCGTAAATCTGATCTGATGACTGGAACGATAAGGAATATTCAATGGTTTGCATACTTTATTTTTAAGATGTTCGTTAAAAGAATCAGCATAAATGGGCTGTCCATCTTTCATAAAAAGAAAATCACAATCAGGATTTAATTTCAATGTTTTAGTGATAATTTCCTGTGCCTGCGGAGTAAGAGGAATACTCCGAAATCGGCGGCCCTTTTGAAAATTTCTATTATTTATTTTTACCTAATTTATATATTATTCCTATTATTATAAATGATGCACCTATGTATATTCGTACCAGATCCGAAATAACATTCTCCGCTTTTTCATTTCCATTATATATATTTACAGCTATAAGAAAAATAATGGCTAATATACACCATAGTGCAAATATGCATCTACGAATCTTTTTTTTCTTCACTTCAATCTTCCTTCTTTCTTTCATGATTAATAATGCCTTGTTTTATTGTCAAATAATCAGAAGTTGAACTAATAATATATAAATTGTATTCACCATCCTCTTTGATAGTTAATGTGTAACTTCCGACTATATTTCTCATGCTCTCCCCTTCATACATAATTCCATCACGGATATAACCTATAACAAATGTCTGTTTTTGAACTGTTTCTGATTTATATTTTTCAAAAGAAAATGTTAAAGTATCGCCTTCTTTGCAATTCCATCCTTTGTAATTATTCACATAAAATACTGCCATGCTTCCATTAGTCATAATAATTTCAGGCGTCACTTCATTTTTTACTTCAAATTCAGAAATAGATGAAGGTAAAACAATATTTTCATTTGCAACACCTTTTATAATGTTACTGTTATCTATAGGGTTTTTATCTATTTGTTTTATACATCTTTCTCCACTATAAGTAACTTCCGGAACAGAATTATCATTTATTTCTTTTCCGATTAATGATCTATTTTCTCTTGTAACTATTTCAGCTCCAAACAACTGAGTGATCCATTGAACTATTTTTCCATGTGTAGTCGCATTAATAATACTGCCCGTTGTAAAAACAAATACAATAATCAGTATTGCAGCCACAATATGAGTCATCCATTTATTATTGAGACATTTGTCCCTATTTAACCGATAATTTCTACCTGTGTTTTTATGTTCCAAACATTGTGCTGCTTCCAAGATGTATTTATCATCTATCTCATTCATTGCATAAAAAATATTTGTCTTCATAAATATTTCCTTTCCGTTAATTGTTTTTTTAACTTTTTCCTTGTTCTAAATAAAATGGATTCCACTTTACTTATGCTCATATTAGTGCATTTTGCAATTTCTTTTACCGGCATGAAATACCAATATCTCAATATAAAAATCTGACGGTGAGATTTTGATAAAGATGTCATGAAAATATCAATTTGTTCTTTTAATTCATTCTCCCTCCAATCATCCATATACTCTTTTGCTAAATAATTACTTAGCTCCTCATACGGCACACACTTATCTATATCTCTTTTGGCAGCATGAATATATTCATATTTTTTTAATGCTTGATTCCTTGCAATCTTTAAAAGATAAGCTTTCAAATTATCCGGTATTATAGGCGGAATTGTCATCCAGGCTCCTAAATATGTATCATTTCTACATTCTTCAACATCTAAAGTATTCTTTATTAATTTACAGATTAAAAAAGTTACAATTTTTCCATACTTTTTATCTGTTTCTATCAATGCATTTTCAGATCTATAATTATATAGCTCAATGATTTTTCTGTCTTCCATTCATTTCCTCCTTTCACTATATAAGTACGGATTTCAGTTTGGATTCTTGCAAATACTTTAAAATTTTTTTTATTAAAGGAAAGGGGCTATCGGTTAATGAATATGTACCCTTCTAGGTAAACAAGTGAAATAATAAAAACTTGTCACTTAGGAGGGAGCAGTTCAATTAACCGACAGCCCCTTTAGTAAAATAGAATATGGGTGAATTTTCTGTCTGTCGATAGTACTCTGTATGTTTATAGGCAGAGTACTTGACCGTAAAAAAAGAATTACTTGTGCGGTTCAGTTCTCCTGTTTCGTCCTGTTGGGAAGCAATACTGCAGCTTGGGCTTTCCGCGGATATTACATAGTCCATGTCAGAAATATTCTATAATTAATGCTAAGAAAATTCGTCTATGTGTCCTTTGTGGAATGGAAAATCTATAGCTAATATATTGGTTAATGTGGACAAGGTGAATATGTTACGGTGCTGTCAAGTGAAAAATCTTTAGTGTAATTACACTTTGTACAAATTTTTCCTTTATATGTTTTTACAGTACACCCTCCATTTTTATTACGAGAATGATTTTTATGCTTACCGTTTACAAAGATATGAGAACAGCCAGCATAAGTTTGAATATCTCCTGGTTCAATAATTATAATATCCCCATTATCTGTAATAAAATAGTTCTCTGTATCTTTGAAATATATTTCGTCAGAAGGAATCATACTGCTTTCGTCTTCAAACGTAATACATTCTATTTCATTCCCATTATCAAAAACAGATACCTGAGCTCCTTCGGCAGGATCAAAAAAACCGGTCCATGGAACAGAACGTAAATCTGCAGTAGGAGGATTGTACGCAAACACTGGAATACAGGAAATACTTATCATAAAGATAATAATTGATACATTTAAAGCAATTTTAGGCTTAACAAAAATACCGATCCTTTTTACTCTTCTTTTAAGAAAAATCCGGTTGTTTTTTGAAAACATTAATGTAATTCTGGATTTCACTTCTGAACGTTCCTTTGCGGCGGTCATGATTAACAGATATCCATAACATCTTTGTTCTTCTCTGGAAAGATATTTCATTACATTTTCATCACAAGCAAGTTCCTGTACCTCTATTACCTCGCGAAAGAAAAAGTATACAAAAGGGTTATAGCAATGTAGCATCAGTACCAGAAAAGCCAGCTGCCGAAAAAGAAAATCGTGTGATTTTATGTGTTGCAACTCATGTCGAATGATTAAAGGTAAGTTATTTTTATCCGATAATGAGGTTAAAACAATAGATGGATGAAAAGTACCATATGTAAATGGAGAAGATGCTAAACTATTCTCATATACTGTAACTTTGTGCTGTAACTGCATTTCCTGTGATAACATTTCTACGATTTTTATGATTTCAGGATCTGACAACACATTTTGTGAAATTTTTCGGTGAAATCTGGAAAAATTGATTGCCTTATAAAAAATTATTATACTTAAGGAACAAATCCATAATCCTATAAATATTTTCTGTAAAGATCCCACGGAATTTAAATAAAATCCAGTAGATGTCTGAACGATTTTTCCGGTTAAAGAAATTACAACATTTCCATTTAAAGGCTTTGGAGTACTAAAATACCGATGATAAATAAAATACTTCAACAGTGGAAAAGGAACTAAATAAAGAAGCAGACAATATTTTAAACATCTATATCGAAACCTGGCTGAAATATAATTATCAAAAATGGTAGATAATGCCATATAAATAATAAAAGGAAAGGTTCCGGCGGCAGACATGGCAATTAATAATAAAATCAGGCTCTTCATAATCCACACCTCATTCTTGGCAGAGTATTAATCGCAAGTATTATTGTTAATAATATTTTTCAGTTCTTCAATATCTGACTCTGACAATTTTGTGTTGTACGTTAATGAAACCAGCAGATCTGAAATAGAACCATTGAAAGTATTATCTACAAAATCTGTAGCATATTTATGTGCTAATTCCTGTTCCGTAAGTTCAGGATAATAGGAACGTTTACACTTATAGCCCTTTCCTTCCGAATGAAGAATCCCTTTTTTCACAAGACGAGTTAAATAAGTGTGTAAAGTTGGTTGAGCCCAACCATAATGTAATTCCGTATTACAATATTTTTCCACTTCAGAAAAAGAAACAGGAGCATTGGTGTTCCAAAAATATTTCATTAGATTATATTCCATTTTCGATAAACCATAGTATGTATCACTCATAAGATTCCTCCAATCAATTAATATTTTATTTTCATTATATTTCTATGATATCCACCATGTTCCATCTGGGTGTTGCTGTAAGGAACCAATCGTTTCTGATAATACATTTCCCTTAAAATCTCTTACAATCATTTTTTCATAATATCTATATTCTTCGGTTGCACAATTGTTATCATCGTCCCAGCCTTCTTCTACCCAGGCAGAGAGATACACTTTTCCGTCTACTATCATACGTACACTCTCATTAGGAGTTGTGGGAAATCTAAAACTTTCTGGATAGTAGCTGACAAACTCATCATCTTCACTTGTAATGTAAATATCCTCTCCGATAATACGCAGATTATAAAGGTCTACATCCGCTATATTAAATTGTATAATCAACTCTGGAATTTTATCTGGAAGATATCTGAAGAGAGTAATTTTCCCACTATTATAATCTCCTTGTAAAAACCAAAAAGAATTCTTTAAATAAACAGGTGGGCCATATAATACATTCCTCTGTTTTTGAAATGGTTCATAAATTTTACCATTATTGTAATCATAAAAAGAAATAATTGAACCTTGATACCCACCTTTTTTTGACCATTCAATCATATCATAAAAGTCTGTTGTATCACTCATTGAATATCCGATACGAGATTGACCTGAAATTTCTTCGATATATTTTCCTGACACAACTTCAAAACGATTAAGTTTTATAACAATCACCTTCTTATAGCTAAATTTCGATTTACCCATTTATAGTATAGTATATAAATGTACATGAAATGTCAATAAATATATTACATGAATGTAGAATGATTTTATTGACATCATTGTAGAATAATGATATTCTATAACCAAACAGAAACAAGTATAAAAGTAGTACTATCAGTTTTTTTGCAGCGAAAGGAATATTTTAACAAACTGTCAAATTTAGAAAGAGGTGGTTTTATGTTGAGACAACATAAAAAAATTACAGCAGTTGTAGGGTTGACTATAAGTGCCTTGATGATTTCATCTGCATGCTATGCTCAGGATGATCCGAATGATGGATATGTTATTCAATATGACTTTGAAACTCAGGAAACTACTTATTATGGTTACGACAAAGAAAATCATGAATTTTACGAAGTAGATGATTATGTTGAACCTAATCGTACAGCCAGTGATGGAACTGCTGATATTGCTGATGCTCCAGATGAGATGGAGGGAGTAAATCCGGGAAATATTTATGTGGATAATCAGTCAATAAAAGAAGACGTTGATAATCCATATACAATTCTTCTTTTCAGTGGAAGTATGCCAACTGTATACAAATATAACAAAGAACAACCAGACGATCCATGGACTGTTGTAAGTCAGGAAAAAGTAAACTTGTTAGAAGGTAAGGTAAATAAAGTATCAAAATCCTACTTGATTTTTACAGATCAAAATAATGATGATATTAAAGTAAAAATCAAGAAGGATGAGCAGTGGCATCCAGGTGATGAAATTAAAGTGTTCGGCTTAACGAAAACGAAAGATGGAAAGGTTAAGCTTGCAAAGCAGTATGGATATTATAAGGTTGAATAATATATTAGGAAAAGAACACACATTAATAGAGTAAAATATATGAAAAAGGTCTTGGAACTTTTACAGTTTCAGGGCTTTTTTCTTTTGGGTAAATTCTTGGCATATTGTTAAGCGTGAAAAGTAGTGGACTTTTTGGATTGTAACTGCCGGATTTGAGCGACTAATGGCTTGCCATTAGTCGTATTGGGTTACTACTTTTGACAGAGAAAACATTGAATTGGGAGACCGAACTCTGGAGAGAGGATACGGTCGGGAGGAAGCAGGGAAGGAGAGAGTGACTATATGCCTAAGACTGTGAGTGTGCATAATGGCAGCGCAGCAAATCGAGAGCATAACCGGCGTAATCCCAGAACAACCGGTCAGATGCCACATATACAGCAGGATCTTGTTCATCATAATGAGACATGGATAGATATTCCTGTCCGAGAAGCCTATAAGCAGATTTTCCAGACTGCAGTCGATGATTACAATCGTCGTCAGTCAAGACCAGAGAGGAAGATTAGAGATTATTACAATCAGATTAGGAAATCAGCTAAGAAACATACCGCCTATGAGCTGATTATCCAGATTGGAGATAAGAATGACACCGGCTTGTCGGCAGACAATGAGATTGCCTGTCTCCGAGAATATTATAATAATTGGCAGCAGCGTAATCCTAATCTTTTTCTGTGTGGGGCATATCTGCATCGGGATGAGTCTACAGTCCACCTGCATATGGACTATATCCCAGTGGCACATGGATATACCAGAGGGATGTGTATCCAAAACGGACTGGTACGGGCGTTGGGCGAACAGGGATTCTTCAAAGAAGGCAGACAGACTGCTCAAATTTTATGGGAGAAGCGCGAACGACAAGAACTGGAACGTATTGCCCGGGATCATGGCATTGATATCTATCATCCGGATGGTGAGAAGAGACATCACCTGGATACGGAGATATACAAGCTTACGCAGGAAATTTCGCGTCAGCATATAGAATTAGACCAAAATGCGAATGACCTTAAGACAGGAAAACAGGCCCTTGATGATGTCCAAAATGCATTATCTGCAGATAGACAGGAATATACCATGCTCCGGCAGCAGCTTAGTAATGCCAGAAGAGCGATAGATGTTTATGAAAAGTTGAAACAGGAGTATGGGAGTCTACAGGATTCTTACAGAGAACTGCAAAATCAACATAATCAACTTATACAGGCAACTACTATAATCAAGGGTACGAGTAGAGAAGAGGTACCTCATCGTCGTTCTATTGTGAGTGGTAATTATAGTGTTCCGGAAGATGAGTACAAGTTGTTGTTGTCTGACCATCAGATTGCTGATACATACCGTAGAGAATTGGCAAAATACCAGCAGCAGATAGAGAGGCTGGCAGATATAAGAGAGTGGGGGATATGGCTCTTGTAATCTACATCTTGCTATATGCAGATCAGAATAATTATAATACGTGTCTCTGTCAAAAAGAGATAGTAGAGAACTGGGATGTATCGGAAGAGGAACTGTGGGAAGTTGCAATGCGAAATACGATGATGGATGCATTGCCGCGGATATATTACAGACCAGATGATACTGTAAATCCACCATACACTAAAGGAGCATTTATGGCAGCAGGAACCGAAGAAAATTTCAGAATAGGTAAAGATGATAATCCGATGGTTACAACGGTTCGTGGGATAAATGGAGCAATTGCGATGTTTTATCCGGGCGTACAAGAAGAGTTGGCGGAACTTACCGGCGGAGATTATTATGTGGTATTTCCAAGCGTTGATGGTGCAATGATACATTCGGTAGACGGTATTCAACCAAGGGATTTGTTATGGCGATTAAAGTGTACCAGAAGTATGATGACAGAGGGGCTCTTGAGCAAATATGTATATAAATATAATTCTGAAAAAAAGCAGTTAGAGCAAATGTATCTGTAGAAAATGTATTGTAGATTGAAAGAAAGCTGTATCTTTGATGATGCAGCTTTTTAAAAAGAAAGTTGAGAAATGTGGAAATGATTAAAATCAGATTAATGGGGGAAAGAGAAGAGATAAAGATCATAATTGAAAACATTAGTCATATTAATGATGTTAGAATTTTGTCCCTGTCAGATTTCTATGCCAATAGAGGAGGGGCAAGTGATTATGGAAGAATCTATATGGAAGTGGAGAAAAAAGATGCTGTGTAATGTTATATGGAAAGGAAGGGTATAGGAATGAAAGGCAAAATGTTAAAAGAAGTACAATTTGTGGATGACGAACATGAAAAATTTTTCTTGGATAATATTGTAAGATGCAGATATGAGGAGGTGTATCATCATGCCCTAATATATTGTCTGGGAATTAGCGAGACTACGCGAAGGAATATAGACAGTATTTATGATTTTGCAACAGGATGCATTAAAACAGAATGTCTTTGTGAAGACTGGCAGACGAGCGGGAGTATTAGAATTGTAAGATTAGCATTTTGTCTATATTGTGATGGAACACCGAGTGTAAATGATATGGAGGATGTGGATTCTAAGTTGGCAGAATGTAGAGAATACACAGTAGGACAGATTTTCTGCTGCGAATATGCTAAATATTTTTTGGAAGCGATTAAATTAAGATATCCGGAATATTGCTTATGATTATTTGGTCGCGGATAAAATGTGAGTATTGTCACAAAGAGGTATAAAAGAGTTGCTTTTTTCGCTGAATTGAATATACTTATAAGCAGGAATAGAAATGTTCTCGATGTAAGAGCATCGTTAAAAGTTGGGTTGCAGATGGAGCAGGGTAACTTTCCATTTCATTAGATGTTTTATCTGGACATCGAGCCTGGCAGCTTGGATAAAGCTGTAGTCCACGTGGGGGACTTAATGATTTCCACGTTGTTATGGGTATCTTAACTGGATGCCGAGGCTGACAACCAGCAGAAAACTCTTTATAAATGGATTTTCAGAGGAGTGTGGGTAGAAACCATGCTCCTTTTTATTAATTATGAAAGATGAAAGAGTAAAAAATATTAGAAATATTATTTAGTTCAAGATTAGCTTAATATAGTCTAAATAAATAGAGAGATAATATGATATATACGCACCGCATAGTTTTCTTTATACAAATTTTATAGAATATTTTTTGTGAGAATGCTATACTGTAAGTAGTAATAGGAAAGAAATATAATATGTAATGAAAGGGGTAATATATAATGGAAGTTGTTCGTAAAATTGTAGATGCAAAAAAATTGATGTCTGTGATTCCATTGCCAGAGACTATGCGTAACAGGCGAGTGGAAGTCATTGTATTACCTGCTGAGGAACAGAAAGTTTCTGAGAATTTAAAGAAGAGTGGCAATATAGAATCTTTAGTGGATTCATTAGTAGGAGTTATTCGGGACACGGGTATGACACTGGAGGATTATCGCGCTGAAAGGCTGGGAAAGTATGAGAATCTTGATTGATACAAATGTAATATTGGATGTGTTGTTGAAACGATCTCCATTTTACGAAACAGCGATAGAAGTTTTAAAGTTATCGACAAGAGATGATATTCAGGAATTTGTTTCAGCTTCAGCAATTACAGATATTTACTACATTGCATATAAGAATTTAAGAGATAAGGCAGCAGTAAGAGAGCTTCTGAAAAAACTGCTTTTGATTGTGTCCGTGGCAGGTGTTTCAGAGGAAGAAATCCAAAAAGCACTGGAATTGGAATGGAACGATTTTGAGGATTCTGTACAGTATTCAGTAGCAGCACTAAATGAGATGGATGGAATAATTACTCGAAATGTAAAGGATTATTCATCAGCAGAGGTAGTGTAAAATAGTTTGTGTTTCTGGTAAAAAATGGCTCCTTTTTGGTAAGAATTTAGATATGACAATTCTTATCGAAAAGGAGTATTTTTATGGCAGTTGCAAAGGAACAAATTCGACAGATTATCTCAGAAAACAACATTAGTAGCGTTGCAGATGTATACACGCTTCTGAAAGACAGTTTCAAAGATATCCTGCAGGAGCTGATGGAGGCAGAGTTGGATGCAACTCTCGGTTATGAAAAAAATCATAAGGGAGATCTGCAGACAGACAACAAAAGAAATGGTCATTCCACAAAGAACTTAAAAAGCCAGTACGGTGAATTCCAAATTGATGTACCAAGAGACCGCAATGGGGAGTTTGAACCGAAGCTGATTCCTAAATATCAGAGGGATATTTCTGGAATTGAAGAAAAAGTGATCTCTTTATATGCACGTGGTATGAGTACACGTGACATTCATGACCAGCTTCAGGATCTTTATGGAATTGAATTATCGGCAGAAATGGTCAGCAAGATCACTGATAAGATCCTTCCTCAGGTCAAGGAGTGGCAGTCACGTCCTCTGAATCCGGTTTATCCGTTTGTCTTTATGGACTGTATTCATTACAAAGTCCGGGAGGATGGCAGGATCTTAAGCCGTGCTGCTTATGTTGTTCTTGGTGTTACAGTGGAAGGGTACAAAGATATCCTTAGCATCACAGTAGGAGCTAATGAAACCAGCAAGTTCTGGCTTGGAATGCTCAATGATCTGAAGAACCGCGGAGTAAAGGATGTACTTTTCTTTTGTGTAGATGGGCTTCCCGGCTTTAAAGAAGCTATACAGGCAGTCTATCCGCAGGCAGAGATCCAGAGATGCGTCATCCATATGCTGCGTAATTCTTTCAAGTATGTGAACTATAATGATCTGAAAAAGTTTTCCTCAGATTTCAAAGCAGTATATAATGCTCCGAATGAAACAGCAGCTTTATCAGAATTGGAGAACATTAAGGAGAAATGGGGAAAGAAATATCCCTATGCTATCAGCAACTGGGAAAATAATTGGGAAGATGTAAGTTCCTTTTTCCAGTTTTCAAATGATATCAGACGTATTATGTACACAACTAACATCATAGAGGGATTGAACCGTCAATACCGGAAAGTCACAAAAACCAAGAGTGTATTTCCAAGCGATACAGCCCTGGAAAAGATGCTGTATCTTGCCAGCGAAAACGTAGTCAGGAAATGGACACAGAGATATCGGAACTGGGATCAGGTGTTGAATCAGTTGATTGTCTTGTATGGAGAACGGCTTACCAACTGTCTGTAGAGAAAAGAAAAGCAGGAATAGATTTGCCCCAAAGCTGACCATTCCCGCTTCCTTTCTATTCCGTCGGCATTTGTATTATTGCCAGAATTTCCCTACTCTATTCCAGAGGTCGGGTGTGGGCAGCGCCCACGAAAAAAAGCAATCAATACAATGTCTTATTTGTCATGCAAAAAAATCAAAACGGATGTATAAAATCTTATCAGATGGTTATACTGTAAATAGAAAGATAGATTCGACAACAACAGAATTATAAATTCGACAGCAAAACCTTACATATCTATTTCTTATCAGAAAGATTCACTTTCCAAAGACACAAGATTTTTTACAGCCTCTCAGCAGAAATGCAGGTATGGGAACCGGCTCAGTTTCTTGAAAAAACAAAGTGCTGATTTGCTTACACTTTTGATTACACTCAAAAGAAGGTGTGCTGAACCCTCCTGTTTTTCTAGGTTTGCAGACCTGAATTCCGGTTCGATTCCGGTCTGCGGCATGGAAAACCTTGAGAAATCAAGGTTTTTTTATGTCTAAAATTCTATAATATTTCTTTTCTTACAAATTTGACAGCAACCTTGACAGCAACGAGGTGTAAAAGGTGTCAAAATGCTGGATTATTTATCTATAGTTCACTTACTTATCCACCACCTTACAACTTTATAAATGATATCCCTGATAACGAATGGTCCGTATCCATCTATTGTATAAAACAAAGTCCGTAATTCAGAGTCCGTAAATATGTATGGTTCATATGCAATACGTCTCAATGTATAATCTTCATCTGGTATATATGCTTTTATGCCAAGAAAGTTTATATATCTGCAGTACTGGCGCAGACAGGCAATAAATGCTGCCTGTGTGTTTACTGTGTAGCCTTTACAGGCAAGCCAGTCATCCAGCATTTCTGATGTCAGGTTCTCGGCATCCTTATAATTCGTACAACAGAAATCAATAAATGGCATAAGTGTGATTTTATAGGTGAATGTTGCATAACCGGCAGCTTTTCGAAAATCCAGCATTTTAGACAGATAATCTTTAAGGTAATCATTTATAGTCATTCTGATTACCTCCCGCATATATCCCATTGGTGATCGGTATCTCATCAAAACCGATCGCACAGAAAGCAATCTGTTCTCTGTTATAGGAAAGATAAGGTTTGTCTTCTTCAATGCTTTTATGTCCGAGTAATTGTGAAATAGTTTCGATCGGAACACCTGCTTCTGATAATTCAGTAGCAAAAGACCGTCTGAGGCTGTGAAATCCCCGTCCCGGAATCTTATTTATTCCAGCCTTTGTAAAATATTTATCACATAGACCAGTAAATGAGTAACGTTTTGGGGCCAGCGGTTTTACCGGCCCTTTTACTGTCAAAAATATTTCCCGATAATCACTTTCCGGACGTCCGGTAAGTATATAATCAGCAATGGCATTCATAACAATGCCACTTAAAGGGAGCCTTAAAGGGACTCCCGTTTTTGACTGTTTTAAATTTAAAAATCCACTTTCCCAGTCTATATCTTCCAGACAAAGGGAACGTATATCAACACCTCTGAGTCCCGTATCAAAAGCCAGAAGCATGATCGCATAATCGCGGAGTCCTTCAGGGGTTGCTGTATTTATAGCAGATACCGCCTTACTTATTTCCTCTTGGGAATAAGGAGGGATCATCCGTACATGATGTCCCCTGGCGTTTAACTGTGTAAAATCAAGCAGAAGATCCGTGTTGCCATTATTTTTCAAATATACAGAGAGGTATTTGATTGCCCTTAAAGATCTTCCCATACTGCCTTCATTGGTATGGGGTAATTCTTTTGTAAAGAATTCCATAAGAAGATCGTCAGTAACGTTTACATCACAGGATTTTCCCTGTCTTCGGCATATCGAAAAAAATGCCTCATTACGGTGGACATTTCTGTCCTTGATTCTCCCTTTAGGGAATGGTAGTCAAGAACTTCTTCAATGAGACACATAGATTTATTTGAAACCACATATCTCTTTGATCCATGTGCCAAACAGGAAAAATCAACTTTTCCTGTTTCAGCAAGCGAATCCATCATTCTGATAACACGATGTTGAAATCTGGCATACTCATAACAGATGGAATGCTCCTTTGCTTTTGATTCAATAAATGCATCATAATCAGTCTTTAGTTCATGATAATAGCTGTCACATCCTTTTTCAAAAGCAAAGCGGATTATTTAATTACAGACAGTTTTATACTGTCCTACGCTTACTTTCCTGATCCCATACTCTCTGATTGACTGAATGAGTAAATCGCTGAGAGATTGCATATCCCATATCTTTTTTGTCATAAAAGCCTCCTTATTATGAAATGATTTTTTACATCTTCATAATAAAGATTAATGCCGATATTTTTAAACTATTTTCAGTAAGTATAGAAATCTTTTGAGAATATCGGCATTAAAAAAATGTCGGCATTAGGTCTATCGAATGTTTTTTCAGATCATCAAAATCCTTTCTGAAGTTAGGCACTGAATTTCAGAGCCATAATTATGGTGCAATGGTAAGCCACACGACCATTGTATTTACAAGATACATCATTCTGGAATGAATCCGCAGGAATCAAAATGACCAGAAAACGTATGGCGAATTATTCTTCATTTTCTGCGATGATATCCAGGACATGGACTTAACCAGTTCACTGCAGAGCCTTATGGCTCTGTTTGTGGAGCACATTTTAACATTATCTGCTGATATTACATCCATCATAAAATGTAAAGTAAGTGAATGGATTGCATCTCAAGCCGCATTTATTCAAGCTTTATTTAGAGATATCAGCTGGGAAAGTTGAGTTACAAAATAATGATAATACGCAACACAGAATATCAAAGACGCAAAATCTATTGAAAGCTTAAGTAAAAGTCGTTATTATATGAAAAACGAATTGTTTGGAGAAAAAATTATGACAGAAGATGTAAAACAGAGAATCACTGGTAAAATTGAAGATTTACAGAAATTATTACCAGATGGTAAACCGATAGGGAAAGTTTTTGAAACAACTAATAAGTTTTACTATTATGATACAGTGACAGGAAAAATCTTAGAATGCCAAAAGTATGAATATGAACTTGTGGAGAAAATTTTAGAAGGAAATCTAGGAGTACTTTATTCTTATTCGGATGAAGAATTACTTAGATACGAAAAAGCAATAGATAATTTAATTTGTGCTATAAAAAATGAAAAAATCTTCGCTTTATCCAAGTTTTCCCATATGGCATCCTTTGATAATTACGAAAAAATTATTTCAGAAGAATTGGCACAAGTAACAATAGAATTGACAGAAAGATGTAATTTGAGATGTGGATACTGTATTTATAATGAGGCTTGTGAAAAAAGTAGAGATTTTGGCGAGAGAGATATGCCATTAGAAGTGGCATTGAGAGCTATTGATTATGCAGAAAAAAATTCAAGAAGCTCAAAAGAATTATATATAGGATATTATGGGGGAGAACCTCTTTTAAATTATGATGTTATGATCCAATCAATGCGCTATGCAATTGGAAAAATTGAAGATAGAAAAGTGTATTTTTCTTTTACAACAAATGCAGTACTTTTAACAGAAGATAAATGCAAAGAACTTTCAGAGATTCCTGATTTAAGTGTGACTATTAGTTTAGATGGACCGCAGAGATGGCATGATTTATATCGGAAAAATCAAGGTGGACAGGGAAGCTTTCAACGGACTATAGAAGGGCTTCGACATCTTGTTGAGGCATTTGGATACGAACGTGCCAAAAAAAATATTTTGCTTAGTATGGTATATGCACCACCATATTCAGAGGAACGTTTAAAGGAAACGCAGGATTTTTTTGAAGAATTAACATGGTTGCCATTAGAATGTGTAAAATTTGTTACATATCCAGATGAGGAAAGTATGTCCACTATACATAAATATTTAGAAATGCAAAAATTATTGTCAAAGATAAAATGGAATCAAACAGAAAATGATTTTTCACTATTAAATTATGGACATGCTAATGCCGAAAGCAAAAATGTTTTTACTCAAAAATTAGTTGAAGACTGTTATTTGCCGATAAGAAAACGTACAGTTTTTGATACTATTATGGATTCTATCACGATGAATGGCTGCTGTGTACCAGGACAGCGAAATGTATATATTACTGTAGATGGCAAATTTAAAATTTGCGAAAGAGTTGGTGAAATTCCAGACATTGGAAATTTAGAGGAAGGAATTGATATTCAAAAAGTAAAGAATATATATTTGGAAGGATATGCTAAACAGTCTATAAAAATGTGTTCGACATGTTGGTATGCGAGATTGTGTTCAATATGCTATTGTGGCTGTTATTCCGATGGGAAATTAGATATGAATAAAAAAAGTGCAATGTGTGAGGAAAGAAAAGCAGGTTGTCTTAGAGATTTGAAATCATATTTCGAAATATTGGAATCAGATGAAAAGGCATTGGACTATTTGGATGATATAACGATTAGTTAGAAATGGAAAAATATGATACATAAATATCAAGAAATTCAAAATTGTGATATAGCAAAAGTGAGATTATTAGTTCGAGTTGGTTCTGAAAAAGAAAAGAAATATGAGAATGGGATAACACATCTTTTGGAACATATGAATTTATTTTTTGCAGAAAAGAAGCCTTTTGAATTATCAGTGCGTGGAACTACAGATTTTGAATGTACAATGTATGAAATTACATGCATAAATGACTATTCGCATGTAGTTTCAGTTATTGATAAAATTTATTCAATCATTAACGGTGAATTGCTTAGAGAGTGTGATTTACCAATTGTAAAGCAAGCTGTTCTAAAAGAGATAGAATTTCAAATGAATGATATATATTACCGAGAGCGAAATAATTTATTCAATAGTTTATTGCCAGAAGAATTAAGAGAGAAAATGCCAGTAGGAATGAAAGAAGTTATTGAAACTCTCTCTTTTGAGCAGATTATTGAATATCAAAAGAACTCATATAAAGACTTCGCAATATGTTTGAGTAGTAGATTTAATCTCTTTGATGAAGAAATAAATTTATCAAATTCAATGCCAAAAGTTAAGAAATATATTAAAAATAAAAAAAGTTTGTATTGGACTATTTCTGCACAAGTAAGTAAAAAAAAATCAGTGAGTAAAAGTATATATTTTGAAAGTATAAAAAAATATGATAATACAAAAGAATATTTGATAAATGAATTTATAAAAATATATTTTTTTATGCTTTTTGATAATATGTTTTGTGAAAAATTAGACCAAAAAGGAATAGTGGCAACAGAAGCAATAGTGTATGAAAATATTATTGTAGATGAAATGTGTGTGGTAGTATATGAGTTGGAAATATTAAAAGGAATTGATGAAGAATTGATGGAAATGATGGTTATGGAAGTTTTGAGAGATATATATTCATCTACTGAAATAGTACAATCGATATTCCATGTTGCAAAAAAAGAGTTTTTTAACATAATGCGAGACACCACTTTTTTTGAAAAATGTAAGCAAAAATTTCTACATGGTGTCAATATGTTTTTACCGTTTGATGAAAGAGAAGTTTGTTATGAGTTTAATTATTTAGATATTTGCAACATGGCTGAAATGTATTTAAGTTATAAGAGTATGTAGAGCATGAATGTGCTTTTACATAAATATCAAGTTAAGGAGGAATGTAACATGTTAATTGCAAAAGAAGGAAGAAAGAACCTGGAGGCGAAAGCAAATTATATCGATCCGAGGGGTGGATGTGGTTGTGCTACTTCTTCAATCAAAACAGCTACAAGAGATGCAGTTTGCGTATGCGGTTGTAAAAAAGCTACAGCTAGTAAAGCAACAGTTAGAACAGCAGCAAAAAACAATTAAAAAATAATATGTATCTTTAAGTAGAGGAAAATGGGGTATACAAATATGTATGCCCCATTTTTCGAGTAGGAGACCAGCTATGAAAAGTCAAGTATAAATTAGCCAGAAATTCAATTTTTTTG
>NZ_JAJDMJ010000067.1:0-17329 GCF_020593585.1 Blautia sp. DFI.6.71 | reverse complement strand
GTAGAGCACTTGACTTTTAATCAAGTTGTCCGGGGTTCGAATCCCCGATGCTTCACTTTAAAACTTCTGTGAGAATATCACAGAAGTTTTTTTGTGTTTTTTTAACCCTACCATCATTTTATGGAATTACTATAGAGAAATAAAAAAGTTCTAAAGTTTTATGCTTTTTCATATATTATTAGTACCTGATACCATTAACCGTAGGAAGTGCGCAGTCTTAACGGTGGACAGGCTGTTTGAAGTCAGTAGATGTAATGCAGAACAGGAGGAGTTTTTATGAAGAGTCCTTTAAAGAATCTGAAAAAATATTTTCAGTTAATCATGACTGCTCTTATTTGCTTTGTAATGGGAGTCATTGAAGACAAGAAAAGAATCTGCATAAAAGATACAGATTCTAAAAAAGACAGAACTGTTTTGCGTCCGGATGATAAAAAGAACAACAGAAAAAATAAAATCATTTACTGGAATGAACCACGAATCCAGAATAGAATAAATAGAGCTGTATATTTTAATACGGGGTAATGAAGCCCCGTATGCAGAAACTATCGCAGTCCTCTCAATTAATGAATTTGAGACAGTTCAGCAGGATTTTATGTTCTGATGAGCAGGATCAATATGCATTATTTACGAGAATTGCTATATAACAGAAGTGTTATAAATAATATACATACAGATAAATATATATGTATATACTAAAAAGAAGAAGTTTATAATGATGGTCTGATATGAGAAAGTCTTTTTTCCCTGGAACAACGGGAATCTTTGCTCTGTTTTTTGTTCCCTATATAGTTACAATTATTTTTAATGGTGTCAACACTACATTGATCAATAAAAAATTTAATGTGGAAATGCTTCTGCCGGTGATCGTTTCATCGCAGATTGAAGACAAATATGAACTTGAGACTATAAAAGCACAAACAATCATAGCAAGATCAAATTTTTACCGGACAATGAAAGAGGAGAAAAATCTGGCAATAACTTTATGTCAGATAAAGGAAGAGATGGAGGGGAAATCCCTGGCTTGTGTAATTTTACAGAATAAGTACGAAAAAGCAGTAACAGAAACAGAAGGAAAAGTCATTGTATGGAATAAAGAATTAAAGTTAGTTCCCTATCATGAATTAAGTGCAGGACAGACAAGAGATGGAATGGAAGTTTTCCACAACGAAGATGATTCGTATCTCAGATCCGTACACAGTCTTGTGGATAAAAATGCAAAAGATTATTTGAATAGTGTATACATAAATAAAAATGTCCTTCCGGAAAGAATTGAAATCAAATCCAGGGACAGTGCCGGTTATGTTACAGAAATTCTGGCTGACGGGAAAGTGTTGGAAGGCGAGGCATTCAGAAAAGGAATGGGACTCACGTCCTCAAATTTTACAATTCAGAAGTCTGGAAAGGAAATACGATTTTTATGTAGAGGAAAAGGTCATGGATTAGGATTCTCACAATATGGAGGGAATGAGATGGCAAAGGAGTCTGCGAATGCAAAAGAGATCTTACAATATTATTTTCCTGAGATGGATGTGCTGAACATAAAATCTGTAAATTGCTGAATAGATACGAATATTCTGGACACCCTATAGATATGAAGATGAAAACAGAGGTGAAAGGAATATGATGAATAACAAAGTGACAAGAATCATTGCCAATTCCGTTGGACTGGCCGCTGTAGCAGCATTGGGAATTACAGTTTATCAGTTAGGTACCTCCCCGGTCAAAGAGAAAACTCCTGAAGAAAAAACAGAAAATGTCGGTGAAAGTACACAGGATACGGAAGAACAATTGAGTGAAGATGCAGGAACGAATCATGTGGAGTCAGAAAATCAGTGGATATCCGATGACGGGGAAGATTTGGATGATACAAAGGTTACATTCCAAAAACAAGGAATGTATGGGGAAACAGCTCAGAATACTGTGGATAATAATGAATCAGATAATACTGCAGATGTGGATAAGACTGACAATGCTGTAAATTCTCAGCAAGCAGAAGAATCATCAGTAAATGCAAATATGAAATCCCAGACGATATCAGAAGATCAGGCAGATGAAGCAACAGATGTTTCGGCATCGGCCCTGAATCTTGCGACAGTAAATTTTTCGGAAGATACATTAATGGAGTGGCCGGTGAATGGAAATGTTCTCCTTGATTACAGTATGGATCAGACTACTTATTTTCCGACGCTTGATCAGTATAAATTGAGTCCGGCTATTGCTGTCGGTGCAGTAGAGGGAGCACCTGTGGTAGCTGCTGTTAATGGCAAGGTTTATTCTATAGAGCAGAATGCGCAGACGGGTACTACACTGACAATGGAACTTGGAAATGGATATCAGGCTGTTTATGGACAGCTTACAGATCTGACAGTGTCAGAAGGAGATACAATTAAAAAGGGAACGACGATAGGATATATTGCACAGCCTACAAAATATTACAGCACAGAAGGAACCAATCTTTATTTTGCAATGAAAAAGGATGGAGAACCAATAGATCCGATTGAATATCTTCCATAATGAAATAGAAGAAAAAAACAGGGCTGCCGTAGATCGGCAGCCCTTAATTTGGTATAGGGCCAAGACAGTAACGTATAAACAGTACTTTGATATTTGCAACAGAAATGATATGTGTAGTATAATACAAAATATGTAGTGATTCAGCAGTTAACAATTCGTGGATATCAGATTAGGGGCAAAATCTCCCACAAATTGTGACATACATCTTGCGGAAAGCATTTTTCAGACATGCTCTAGCATCATAAAATACTGCTGGTTATAAAAATACTTTCGGAAATTATACAGACAGCATGAAAGAGGAGCTTTTTATATGAATATTAATGAGATTGCCAAACTGGCAGGGGTCTCCAGAGCTACCGTATCCAGGTATCTGAACAATGGTTATGTCAGTGAGGAAAAGAAAAAAAATATCAGCAGAGTTATTGAAGAAACCGGGTATCAGCCTTCTTCACAGGCGCAGAGGCTGCGTACTAAGAAGACAAAACTGGTCGGAGTAATTCTGCCAAAGATAGATTCCAATACGATCAGCCGGGAAGTTGCCGGAATCAGTGACATACTTACCAAAAAAGGATATCAGCTGATACTGGCAAATACAAATAACAGTGTTGAAGAAGAATTGAAATATCTTTCGCTGTTTAGGGATAATCAGGTCGATGGTGTTATTTTTATTGCTACCATATTGACAAAACAGCACAGGGAAATGATGAAGGGATTTAAAGTTCCGATTGTTTTACTTGGACAACAGCTGGATGGTTATCCATGTATTTTTCAGGATGATTATAAGGCTGCTGTAAATCTTACTGAACAGATGGTGAAGACAGGAAAGAAGTTTGGATATATTACAGTTACGGATAAAGATGAGGCAGTTGGCAGGCAGCGAAAATCAGGTGTGGAGAAGGTTCTTGGAGAAAATCAGATCACATTGGAAAGTGGATGTGTAAAATGCGGAAATTTCACATTAGAGTCAGGATATGAGAAAGCGAAAGAACTTTTTACGGAGCATCCCGATGTAGATACATTGATCTGTGCAACAGATACCATGGCAGTTGGAGCGGCAAATTGGCTGAAGGAGAACGGATATCAGATTCCTCAACAGGTTCAGATTGCCGGAATGGGAGACAGTTTTCTGGGAAAGATCATAGAACCAAAGCTGACTACTGTACATTTTTTTTATAAGACAAGTGGAATGGAATCAGCAAAAGTGCTGGTAGATTTGATAGAATCTAAGGAAACATCATCTGTACATAAAGAAATAAAAATGGGATGTAAGGTGGTACTCAGAGAGTCTCACCGAAATATATGACTGAACATGAAAGAGGAACTCTGAGGCAATCATCAGAGTTCTTTTTTTCCGGATAATTGGATTTACATATATTAAAGGGAGTGTTTTGGAAATAATATATAAAAAATGGATATAATATTTGTGATATGTTACATATTTACAAATAAAAAACGCCCAGATATAATAGCATATATGAGAACGATTCCATAAAAGTACATACAATCCATAGGAAATACATATTGGTGATCAGATAAGAAATATCGTGAGAGTGCAAGAGATCTGCTGAGTTATAATCAGATATCAGAGTAAATTTGGAATGGTATAAGATGATATTAAGGTTAAAAGGTATTTTTATAAGATTAACAAGTGAAATTTGTTGAATATGTGAGAATTTCAAAGTGTACATTTATATGAGAACGATTCCATAAAAGGAGGATATTATGGATTACAGAAAAACAGCACAGGAGATATATGACCATATCGGTAAAAAAGAAAATATTATTTCCGCAGCTCATTGTGCCACACGTCTTCGCCTGGTTATCAGTGATAATTCAAAGGCTGATAAGGAATATGTTGAGAACATTGAAGGTGTAAAAGGTGTTTTCTTTGCGCAGGGACAGATGCAGATCATTCTGGGAACAGGTGTAGTTAATAAAGTATATGATGAGTTCATCCGGATTGCAGGAGTTTCTGAGAGCAGTAAAGAAGAGCTGAAAAAAGTTGCGGCTTCCAGGGCAAATCCGGTACAGAGACTGATCAAGACACTTGGAGATATTTTTGTGCCGATTATTCCTGCAATTGTTGCAAGCGGTTTCCTGATGGGAATTATGGAAGCACTGAACTTCATGGTAAACAATGGATTTTTGAATATTGATACCAGCGGTTCTATTTATACATTTGCACAGCTTTTCAGTAATACGGCATATACGTTCCTTCCAATCCTCATCGCATACAGCGGTGCTAAAGTGTTTGGTGCAAACCCGTATCTGGGTGCAGTTATCGGTATGATCATGATTCATCCAAATCTCCAGAATGCATGGACAGTTGCCACAGAAGGTGTTAAAGCAACTCAGAAAGTATGGTTTGGACTTTACTCTATTGATATGGTCGGATATCAGGGGCATGTAATTCCGGTTATCATTGCAGTATGGGTACTGGCTCAGATTGAGAAGAGACTTCACAAAGTAGTGCCGGCAATGTTTGATCTGTTTGTTACTCCGCTTGTAAGTGTCTTTGTAACAGGATATCTGACATTATCCATTATCGGACCTATCTTTGTTACTGTTGAGAACGGACTTCTGAATGGGATTCAGTGGCTGATCGCATTGCCATTTGGTATCGGAAGTTTTATTATGGGTGCGTTTTATGCACCGACGGTGGTTGCCGGTGTTCACCATATGTACACGATCATTGATCTTGGACAGTTGTCTAAATTTGGAGTTACTTACTGGCTGCCTCTTGCTTCTGCAGCGAATATTGCACAGGGTGGAGCCACTCTTGCAGTAGCACTTAAGACAAAGGATCAGAAGATTAAATCAATGGCAGTTCCGTCTGCATTAAGTGCCTGTATGGGAATTACTGAACCTGCGATCTTTGGTGTTAACCTTCGCTTTGGAAAACCATTTGTGATGGGATGTATTGGTGGTGCATTTGGTGCACTGTTTGCATCTGTTACAGGACTGGGGGCTACGGGAACTGGCGTAACCGGTATCTTTGGAATTCTTCTTTGTCTGAATAATCCGGTTTCTTATATTCTTATGTTTGTGATTGCATTTGGTGCTGCCTTTGTACTTACCTGGTTGTTTGGATATAAGGACACTAATGTTTCTGAAAAGACAGAAAGTGTTGAAGCTGTGGGAGATAAATCAACAACAGAAAAAAGCAATGCAGATGATTCTGTGCTTTATAGTGTATCAGAAGGAACTGCGATTTTGCTTTCCCAGGTAAATGACGCTACATTTGCTTCGGAAGTACTTGGAAAAGGAATTGCCGTAATTCCATCGAAGGGTGAAGTTGTTGCTCCATGTGATGCTGTGGTTGAGACTGTTTTTGATACAAAGCATGCAGTTGGTTTAAGTACGGAAAGTGGTATGGAGCTTCTGATCCATATCGGGATCAATACAGTGGAATTGAATGGAAAATATTTTACATCTCATGTAAAGAATGGAGATCACGTAAAGAAAGGCCAGCTTCTGATTTCCTTTGATATGGAGAAAGTTAAGGCAGCAGGATACGATGTGACGACTCCTCTTATTGTAACGAATTCGGATGATTATAAAGATGTGAAAATTCTGTCGGAAGATTCGGTAACACCATCAGATAAAGTATTGGAGATTGTGAAATGAGTACGCTAACTAAAGTTCTTGAAAGAAATATAAAAGTAATTGAAAAGAACGCAGATCTGACAGAAGGAAGATTCCGCCTTGGACATCATCTGATGCCGCCGGTCGGATGGCTCAATGATCCGAATGGACTATGCTGGTATAAAGGCAGATATCATGTGTTTTTTCAATACGCTCCCTTTGATGTGGAAGGCGGACTGAAATTCTGGGGACATTATACAAGTGAAGATCTGGTAGACTGGAAATACGAAGGGACAGCTCTTTATCCGGATTCTCCTTATGACTGTCATGGTGTCTATTCCGGATCTGCATTGGCAGAGAGTGAAAAACTTCATTTGTTTTTCACCGGGAATGTAAAGATTGACGGTGATTATGATTATATTAATGAAGGACGTGAGACCAGTACGCTTCATGTAGAAAGTGAGGACGGAATTCATTTCGGAGATAAAGAAGAGATAATTTCTTTTGAAAAATATCCGGAAGAGTTTACCTGTCATATCAGAGACCCGAAAGTCTGGAAAGAAAACGACAGATATTTAATGGTTCTTGGCGGACGTCTTAAGGGAGATAAAGGTGCAGTTCTGGTTTATGAATCAGAAAATCTGAAAGAATGGAAATTTAAACATATAATAACCACACCGGAAGCTTTTGGCTATATGTGGGAATGCCCGGACTATTTCGAACTGGACGGGAAGAAATTTCTGTCTGTATCACCACAGGGCTTGAAGAGGGAAGAATTTCGTTTTCAGAATATCTATCAGTCAGGCTATTTTCCGGTAAAAGAGGATGGCTCTGTAGATGAAAGAGACTTTCGTGAGTGGGATATGGGATTTGACTTTTATGCTCCACAGACCTTTACAGATAACAGCGGAAGGCGACTTCTGATAGGATGGATGGGAATGCCGGATGCAGAGGAGGAATATACCAATAAAACCATTGATGAAGGCTGGCAGCATTGTCTTACCGTACCGCGGGAACTGAGGGTGAAGGATGGAAAAATATTCCAGTATCCGGCAAAAGAACTGGAGAGACTCCGAAAAGAGAAAACAATTCTTGATGATGAAAAATCAATTGTTGAGGTTCGTGTAGAAGTAAATGAAGGTTTTGATCTGTTAATTGAAGATATTGCAGTGACAGACAGAAGTTTTCAGATCAGTATGGGCGGACAGATGCTCTTTAAATATGAAAATGAAATTGCGGAGATTGGATTTTCTGAAATTGCGGGTGCAGGAAGAAATAAGCGGAAAGCGAAAGTCAGTGAACTGAACAATATCCGGATTCTTGCAGATACTTCTGCAGTGGAACTTTATCTGAATGATGGAGAGATTGTATTCTCAACCAGATATTATCCGGATCGTGAAGATCTGCAGCTAAAGGTAAAAGGCGGAAAATTCAGGGGAAATCTCTGGAATCTTCGAAAAATGATATTCACAAAATAAGAAAATAAACGTATAATAAAGCAGGTGGGAAAGAAAATCCGCAGTCGGTTTCCCTGCCTGCTTTTTTGACATATTGGTATTTCTGGTGCTGAGAGATTTGGCTGTCAGAAAGAATATGTGTCCGGATGATATACGTGTTTTAAACCGACTGTTTATTATAGAAACAGGGACGACCGCAAAAGATAGCAGTTGTCCTTTACATAAATTATAAAAAATTTCAAATAATGCAATTCCAGACAATAAGACAGTTGCTTGATTATAATATATGACTGTCGGGTGATTATGATGAATTATACTTACATTGTTAAATGTGCAGATGGGACTTTTTATACAGGGTGGACAAACTGTCTGCAAAAACGTATGAAAGCACACAACGAGGGAAAGAACGGCGCGAAATATACAAGGACCAAAAGACCGGTTACACTTGTATATTATGAAGGATTTTCAACAAAAGAAGAAGCGATGAGACGTGAATATGAGATTAAACAATTTACCAGAAATAAAAAACTGGAATTGCTGAGCTTCTGAACCCGTCAGATAAGGAGGATAAGAGAAAATGAAAAAGATGACAAAATGGCTTGCAGTATGCGCAGTATGTGTGATGGGCAGTGTTCCGGCCATGGCAGCAGAAGTACCGGATGTTACTGTAACACCGATCCCGATTGAAACACCGGCTCCGGATGTAACACCAATCGAGACACCTGCACCAACACCCATACCGGAGGCGAAAAATGGCTGGTATGAGTATGGAACAAAAAATAAGAAATATTTTAAAGATGGACAGTATCTTACAGGAATGCGTAAAATCCATGGTGAAGTTTATTATTTCAGTCCAAAAGGATTTATGAAAACCGGATGGATCAAATACAATAACAAGAAATATTATTTTGGTTCCAATGGAATACGTTACAGTGGCGTTAAGAAAATCAGCGGAAAATATTACTATTTCAGTGACAAGGGTGTTCTGAGAACGAAAACAGTTAAAGTTGGAAATACAATTTATTATTGTACAGAAAAGGGAATTCTGGAAGCCTGGAAAAAAGGAAAGACGATTTATTATCCAAATGGAAAGAAAATGAATTCCACCAAAGCGTATGAGTATGAGACTTTGCAGAGAGCAAAGGATGTTGTCAGCAAGATCACAAAACCGAGTATGTCAAAAAGTGAGAAATTTGAAACCTGTTTCAGATGGGTAATGTATCAGCATTATTACGATACCAGAAGAATATTTTATAATCAGACTGCATGGCCTGCGTTATATGCAAACGATTATCTGATACTGAGCGGAAAAGGCGGGGACTGTTTCTCAGATGCCTGTTCGTTTGCCTATCTTGCAAAGGCTCTTGGATATAAGAATGTTTATGTCTGCGTAGATACAACGGCAACTGACGGAAGCGGTCATTGATGGGCTGAAATCGGAGGCAGAGTATATGATCCGCTGTTCGCAGAGGCGAAGAGCTATTATGGATATTTTGGCGTGGGATATGGATCCTATGGATTGTATCCGGAAAGAAGAGTAGCTGTGTAATATAAAAGCTTTCCTGCAGGGATTATGCTGCAGCAGAGAAAATTGTATTGTTAAGGGGTTGTAGCACCGGAAAAAATCCGGTGCTGCAACCCCTTGTTTTGTTTATTGGCAAATTGACGGTTATACAGGTAGTGGAGCAACAAAAAAGTACATGACAATGAAATGGCAGGCACTTCCAAGCATAACAAAGATGTGAAAGATCTCATGGGAACCAAAATTCTTATGTCTGGAATTAAAAAGCGGAACTTTTAATGCATAGATCACACCACCGATGGTATAAATGATTCCGCCTGCAAGAAGCCAGTCAAATCCTGCACGTGGGAGTGCATGGAAGATTGGAACAAATGCCAGTACACACAGCCAGCCCATGGCGATATACAGTACAGAGGACAACCATTTGGGACAGGTAATCCAACAGCCCTTTAAGATAATGCCGAGGACTGCAATACTCCATACCAGCGCGCACAGAATATATCCAATGCGGTTATGAAGAACGATTAGGCATACAGGAGTATAGCTTCCGGCGATCATCACAAAAATCATCATGTGATCCATTTTTCGCAGCCGTCGATTGACCTTCTCTGTAGAATCTACAGAATGGTAAATGGTACTGGCTGCATAGAGCAGAACCATGGTAAGGATAAAAATACTTAAAGCAACAATATGGAGC
Source organism: Blautia sp. DFI.6.71 (assembly GCF_020593585.1). Lineage (NCBI taxonomy): Bacteria > Bacillati > Bacillota > Clostridia > Lachnospirales > Lachnospiraceae > Blautia > Blautia sp. DFI.6.71. Next base: position 7,554 of record NZ_JAJDMJ010000067.1, on the reverse strand, counting down.
ACATCATAAGAACGCGCTGCCTTGATAATAAGAGGAACTGCTCCGACTGCAGCGAGAAGAAGGGCAATACCATGAGTGATCGCACTTCCGGGATCTTTTAATTTAAATTTCATAAAAACGCCTCCATTCATTCAGATAAATACAATGAAAACAATATAACATAGTTTTAAAAACTATATATCAAGTATATAAATACTATAACACAAAAAAACAAAAAATCAAGGGCTTATTTTGGGAATCAAAGAAATGTTTGTCCGGCAATGCAAATGAGTTACAGGGTTGCGAAGATGAGGAAAACAGTTGAATCTATATGATAAATCTCCTATAATACAAGTAAAGTAAGTGGTAAAGGAGACAGTTCCATGGGAAAAACCATAACGATATGTTTTACAAATAATAAGGGTGGAAGTGGAAAAACCACAACCTGTTCAAACCTTGGAGCGGCGATGGCTCAGGCAGGGAAAAAGGTTCTTCTGATCGATGGAGATATGCAGTTAAATCTTTCTCTTGCTTTTTTTCCGGAGAACTGGGTGCTGGAGCAGGCGAAAGGAGAGAAGAATCTGTATTGCGCAATCGGAAAACAGGAAGAGCTCAGCGGTTATGTGGTACATACTCCCTACGAAAATCTGGATCTGATACCATCGTCTACATTGATGAGTTCTATAGAATATGAACTTTTTACAAAATGGCAGAGAGAATTTATCCTGCGAAAATGCATTCAGAAGATAAAGGATGCAGGAAATTATGACTATATTCTGATTGATGCACCTCCTACGCTGGGTGGTTGGGTGATGAATATCCTTTGTGCATCAGACCGGGTAATTATTCCTGTTGAGGCAAGTCCATGGGGAATGTTCGGACTTGCGAATATGTTTGAATTTCTTAATGAAGTAAAGCAGATTACTCCGGAACTGGAAGTTGCCGGAATTGCAGTGACAAAGGTAGATACAAGAAAGAGTTATTATAAACAGACAATGGAAACACTGCATGAACTTGAGGATATTCATGTATTTGAGCAGATCATCAGAGTGGACAGCTCTGTAGAATGGTCACAGGATAACAGTATTCCGGTTGTGGAATATAAAAAATCAAGCAGAAGTGCTAGGGAATATACGAGATTGGCAGAGGAGGTCATGGAATTATGTCAGTAGGCAGGGAGAGTATTCGGCGTGCAGCAAATGCAGGTGCCGGGAAAACCGTAAAGAAGCCCGTTGTATCCACAAAAGAGGCAGAAAAACCGGAAACAATATCTGTTACAGAAGAAAAGAAAAAAACAGCAAAAGGTTCTGTTCATATTAATGAGGAACTGCCGGTATATCTTCTTTAAAAGTTACTTGTAAGTGCTTGAGTATTTTGTTATTTTATAGAATATAATCAAGTGGTTGCGCAAAAAGTGGGGTATTTTATGGAAACAGAAGAAAAGAAGATATATACAATAGAAGATATCGCCCGGGAGCTTGGGGTAAGTAAGACTACGGTATCACGTGCTATTTCAGGAAAGGGAAGAATCAGTCAGGCTACAAGAGACAGAGTACGGGCATTTATAAAAGAACATGATTACAGACCCAATGTTGTGGCAAAGGGGTTGGCACAGCGTAAAACTTATAATATTGCACTGCTGATGCCGAAGGATTATGTTGCCACAGAGTTTCTTTTTTTTAAAGACTGTATGAATGGAATCTGTGAGATGGCTTCCTCCTATGAGTATGATATTATTATTTCTATGATTGATGGAGCAGATGTATCGCAGATACAGAGACTGGAGGCAAATCGAAAAGTCGATGGGATCATTGTAAGCAGAGCAGTGGTAAGTTCCAAGGTACAGAAATATCTGAAGAACTGTAAGGAACCATATATATTGATCGGCCCATCTTCAGATCCGGAAGTTCCGTTTGTAGATAACAAGAACCAGGAAGCCGGAAAAGAACTGACAAGTATTATGTTGATGAAAGGTTTTCGGAATCTGGCACTTCTGGGTGGAAATCAGTCCTACAATGTTACCGGAAGCAGATATCAGGGTTTTCTGGAAGCACATGAGGAAATGGGAGTTTCTGTTAACGAAAATCTGATCTTCATGGATACGGATAATCAGGCAGCAGTATCTGATGCTGTGAAGAGACTGCTTGAAGAAGGCGCGGATGGTATTGTCTGTATGGATGATGTGATCTGCAGCATGTGTCTGAGCAGTCTGAGGGAAAAGAAAATATCGGTTCCTGCAGAAATAAAAATAGCCAGTATGTATGACAGTAAGAATCTGGAATATAATAATCCACCGATTACCAGTATACGCTTTGATACGGTAAGACTGGGAAAGATGGCATGTGCGAAATTACTGAACATCCTGGGAGAGAAGCCACTGGAGGATACAGTGCCTCTGAACTACCAGGTAGTGTTGCGGGAGTCGACACAGTAGTATATGGATGTAAAATCCGATCAGATTATAGAAATTGAAAATGAATGGCAGGATTAGAAAGTTCTCTGTATTTATTGTAAGGATCAATAAGCAGAGAACTTTTTGTGTATAAAAAAATCGGTTGAAATTCTCTGGACAATCTGATTTTTTCAAAATGAAAACGGTTGCACAAATCAAGTATATCATTGTATGAAAAAACGAAAAAATCAAACTGAATTGTGCAATATGACAAAAAAAGAGTTTTGAAATTAGATAATAATGGCTAATTGACTTTATAAATATAAAGGAATATACTAAAAATATGAACAAACGGTTGCGCAAACAAAACTGAGGGCGTTTATTACGCAAATCGGATGCGGGCTGTTTAGGCATAACCATCAAAAACAGGAGGAAGAGAAAATGAGAAAAAATGTAAAAAAGGTGATTGCACCGTTACTGGCAGCAGCTATGGCACTTTCCTGCACAGTATGTGTAAGTGCAGCAGAGGATGAGACAATTAAACTGACTGTATGGGGAGCTGAAGAAGACCAGAATTTATTAAAAGAACTGACAGATAAATTCCAGGAGAAGTATGCAGATCAGAAATTTGATATTCAGATTGGCGTAGAATCTGAGTCTACTGCAAAAGATACTATTCTGACAGACGTAGAGGCTGGTGCAGATGTATATGCATTCGCAGATGATCAGCTTCCGGATCTTGTAAAAGCAGGAGCACTTCTGAAACTTGATGATTATGCAGAAGCACTTCAGCTTGCAGATACAACACTTGATGATGTAAAAGCTGCAAACGTTGAAGGCGCTATTGATGCAGCAACAATTGATGGCAGTCTGTATGCATTTCCAAGAGCAGCTGACAACGGATATTTTCTTTACTATGATTCATCTGTAATTTCCGAGGAAGATGCAGCAAGCTGGGACAGCCTTCTTGAAGCAGCTGATAAGGCCGGAAAGAAAGTTGGTATGACACTTGCTTCCGGATGGTACAATGCTTCTTTCTTCTATGGAGCAGGATTTACAACAGGACTTAATGATGACGGAACAACAACTATGGACTGGAACGGAACAAGTGCTGATGGATATACAGGTGTTGATGTAGTAAAAGGAATGCTTGATATTACATCTAATCCGGCATTTATGGCAGTTGCTGATGGTGATATGTCTAATCAGCTTGCATCCGGTAATCTGGCAGCATGCGTTTCCGGTACATGGGATGCAATCACAGCAAAGGAGATATTTGGTGACGGATATGCAGCAACAAAGCTTCCTACATTCACAGTTGGTGACAAACAGGTTCAGCAGGGATCTGTTGCCGGTTACAAATATGTTGGTGTAAACGGCTATTCTGAGAATTCCGGATGGGCAGTTCTTCTTGCTGAGTACCTTACAAACGAAGAATCCCAGCAGATGTTCTTTGATCAGAGAGAAAGTGGTCCTTCAAACAAGAATGTAGCAGCATCTGATTCTGTTCAGGAAAATGTAGCACTTGCAGCACTTGCAGCTCAGTCTGAATATGCACAGGCTCAGAAGGTTGGCGGAAAATATTGGGATCCTGCAAAGACATTCGGAGAACTGATTGCACAGGGAACATTATCTGCAGATGATGATAATGCAATCCAGGAAGCACTTGATAATCTGGTAGAGGGTGCTGCTGCTTCTGTAGAATAATTGTAAAATAAAAAAATTATATAACAGATTTTAAAAAATGGCCCATATGCATAACGGCATGTGAGCTGTTTTAAGGAAACGGCAGATGCTGTCTGAGAAAAGATAGTAACAAAAATGAAATGACGAGGAGGAGAGATATGGCAGCACAGGACAATAATTCTGCTGCAGCGGCAGTGAGTGGATTCTTTAAATCCATCGGTGGATTTTTTGCTGACTTTGGTACTGCTGTAGTGAAAGGTGATGCCTTTGTAAAGCTGTCCCTGATCTGGATGGGCGCAGGCTATGCAAAGCGTAAACAGTATGTGAAAGCAGTACTGATGACATTGCTGGAGATCGCAGTGATCGTTTTTTCAGTGAAATTTGCAATGCAGTATGTACCAAAATTCAGTACCCTTGGTACTGTAAAGATGGAAAAAGTCTTTAACATGAAAACAATGAAAAGTGAATTTAATGATTATGATAATTCCTTTACGATCCTGTTGTTTTCATTGTTCAGCTTTGTTGTATGGTTTGCGGCAGCTGTTGTGTGGTTTAAGAACGTGATCAATGCTTATACACTTCAGAAAATGGAAGAAGCGGGAAAGCATATCAATACTTTTAAAGAAGATCTCAGATCACTGACAGAAGAGAAGTTTCATATTACATTACTGACACTTCCGGTACTTGGAGTTGTGATTTTCACATTAATCCCAATCTTACTTCTGATCTTTGTAGCATTTACAAATTATGATCAGCAGCATATGCCTCCTACTGAGTTGTTCTCATGGGTAGGTTTCAGTAACTTTATCAGTTTGTTTGGCGGCGGCGGTCTTACATCTACGTTCGGATATGCATTTGTGCGGGTTCTGGGATGGACACTTGTATGGGCTTTCTTCGCAACATTTACAACTTATATCGGAGGTATCCTGCTTTCACTGCTTCTTAACAGCAAGAAGACAAGACTGTCGAAGATGTGGCGTACTTTATTTATCGTAACGATTGCAGTCCCGCAGTTTGTATCACTTCTGCTGGTGCGTAATTTCTTCTCCAATGGTGGTATCGTCAACACAATCTGTCACAGCATTGGACTGACCGGATTCTTAAGAAGCATAGGACTTGTGTCCACAAGCTATATTCCGTTTCTTTCTGCTCCGGGCTGGGCACATGTAATGATCATTCTCATTAATATCTGGATTGGTGTTCCGTATCAGATGCTGATCGCAACAGGTGTTCTGATGAACCTTCCTTCTGACCAGCTTGAGAGTGCAAGAGTAGACGGTGCAACAAACTTCCAGATATTCAGAAAGATTACAATGCCATATCTGCTCTTTGTAACAGGACCTGCTCTGATCACAGACTTTGTAAAAAATATTAATAACTTTAATGTTATTTATCTGCTCACACAGGATGTTTATACAACAACTAATCAGGCAATGGCAAGCTCACAGGCAAAAGAGGTTGACCTTCTGGTTACCTGGCTGTTCCGTCTGACTCAGGATTACTACAACTATAAGATGGCATCAGCAATCGGTATTATCGTGTTTATTATCTGTGCAGTATTCACCCTGGTTGCATTTAACAGGATGATCAAGGGAGATAAGGAGGGAACATATCAATAATGAAAAAGATGAAAGACAGTCGTACTTCTTCTATAGTATTACATAATTTATTGATCGCAGTGCTGGCATTTATCTGGCTGATCCCAATCATCTGGCTGTTATGTACTTCCTTCAGTGCATATTCAGGAATGAATACCAGTACATTTTTTCCGAAGGAATGGAGCATCAGCAATTACATGAAGCTGTTTCATTCAGATTCTGTATCTCAGTTTCCGCAGTGGTTTCTGAATACATTTATCATTGCATGCTTTACATGTGTGATTTCCACTATGTTCGTACTGATGGTTGCATATGCAACATCTGTTATGAGATTCAAGATGAGAAAACCGCTGATGAACATGGCAGTTATCCTGAATCTGTTTCCTGGTATGCTGGCAATGATTGCAGTTTACTTCACACTGAAATCTTTTAATCTGACAAACAGCTATGCCGGTTTGATCATGGTTTACTCTGCTTCTTCAGGTCTTGGTTATTTGATTGCGAAAGGATTCTTTGATACAGTTCCGAGAGCACTCTGCGAGGCTGCCAGAATTGATGGATGCAGTGAGGCAAGAATCTTCTTCCAGATGGTTCTGCCCATGAGCCGCCCGATTGTTGTTTATACAGTTATCAGCAGTTTCCTGGTGCCATGGATGGATTTCGTATATGCAAAGATGATCCTGAATGCCGGTATTTCTTCCAAATATACAGTTGCCATTGGTCTGTACAAGATGCTGGATAAGAGCCTTATCAATTCTTATTTTACTCAGTTCTGCGCAGGTGGTGTACTGGTATCCATACCGATTTCTATTCTGTTTATGATCATGCAGAAATTCTATGTGGAAGGAATTACAGGCGGTGCTGTAAAAGGTTGATATTATGAATATGACAACGGGAAGAAGAGGAATCGTCTGGAAAACTCCGGATATCACAGCTGATGGGCTGAAGATGTTTGCATGTATTACTATGCTGATCCAGACAGTTGGAATTGCCATTATTGAAAAAGGCCTGATCCATTTAGACCAGTATACTCAGGAGAGTCTGAACCAGGCGATGTCTCAGGATTCCCGTTTGATGACACTTGCGGGAGTCGGATCCATTATGCAGCTTATAGGCGGGATGGCGATTCCCGTATTTGCGTTTCTGCTGGTAGAGGGATTTCGTAATACATCGGATTATAAGAAGTATCTGATCATGATGGCTGTTACTGCACTGGTCAGTGAGATTCCATATGATCTGTCAATCTGCGGAAAAGTATGGGACTTTTCCAGTCAGAACGCAATGATCACGATGTGTATCTGCCTGATTATGCTGAAATGCTTAGATCTGTTTAAAGAAACTTCCGGATTTACAGGTGGTATGTTAAAGGTACTGATCCTGATCGCAGCTATTGTCTGGGTGAGCATTTTCCGGGCAGAGTATGGACTTTGTATTGTTCTGCTTGTGTTTGTGTTCTATGTGTTTGAGACAAGAAATGTGCTGAAAACAGTGCTGGGCTGTATTATCAGTCTGATGTATGTGACCGGACCGATTGCGTTCTATGGAATCTGGTGCTACACTGGAGAAAGAAAGGATCACATCAATAAATATGTCTATTATGCTTTTTATCCTTTGCATTTGCTGGTGCTTGGAGTAATTGCAAACTATATCCTGTAAGAAGAATGAAATCAAATCCCGTCTGCTTTGACTGAGAAAAGTAATGAGCAGCGAGAAGAGAGTGTTTTGAAATTGGATAGAGTATTAAATATGATAGTGAAAAAGAAAACGACTGAGAATAGAGAATTAAGAGAAATGTTTTTAAATGATTAATAATATTGATATTAGTGATTAAATGTGTTGAAATATGCTCATGGAGGTATTGCTATGAACACATCGAATATCACTAATTATAAACCAAAA
>NZ_JAJDMJ010000066.1:0-17590 GCF_020593585.1 Blautia sp. DFI.6.71 | reverse complement strand
CTGTGCATCTGAATGTTCTTCGCTCCGCTACGGTCGGTGCTAAACGGATGTCCACATTACTCTGTTTTGTTGTATACTATTCTGCTGTAATATTTATTCTACGATCTTACAGTTATCGTTCTTATGTAATACAAGCTCATACTGTGAGATTTGTGTCATTTTCGACTTATTATCCAGATACTTCACAGACACACTGACCTTGAGGTTATCGCCATCTTTGGTAAAGACAGGGTTTACCAGTTCTGAAAATACATAGTCGCCAGAAACAGGAGCAAGCACTCCGTCTTTGACATAATAGGCAAGTTCCTTTTCCACAGCTGTCGGGTACAGATTAAAGAATGTTTCCAAGAAAACGGTAGTGTCCTTGACTGTATCAGAGCTGACACGGACATCGGTTTCCTGTGCTTTCGGCTCATGCTTTGATTTCTGTACTGCTGGAGCAAGTGTCGGATTCTGGGTAATGGCCATTGCACCGTCCTTATCCACATGAACGGTCACGCTGGCTGTCATTGGCATTAAGACTGAACATACTCAGTCGGTCATTTTTTGCGGACAGTTCATACATGCTATCCTTTTCTGTTCTCTGCTCCTGCGTTTGCTCTCGTTTGATTTCTCCCTCCGTATCTTCTTGGCACAAGCAGGACAATACCTTGATGCACCAGAGCCCGGGACATATTCAACGCCGCACACCGTACAATTTTTAGCGGGCATTGCTGCCCACCGTTTTGTAGGTATGATATGTAATTCATCGACAAAGCCGATGAATTTATAGTAAATCTTGATTTCCTGCTTCACTGTTCCGTCTGCCATCTTCTCACGCTCCGAAACAAGTATCTTGTCTATGAGTGCGTTTATAACTGTTGCATCCAGTTCTTTTAAGCCTTGATAATTTCGGATAAGGGCGAGGAAGTCACGGATTCCCCGTGATTTCTCGTAGCTTTCATTAAGAGTTTCCGTCACCTCTTTCAGCCTTGCTTCAATTTCAAGCTGCTCTTTCTGGTATTTCCCCGACATCATCTCAAAATTCCGCTCGGTAATACGCTCCATGACCTTATCCTCGTAGAGAGAGGAAAACAGCCTGTCCAGTTCCGCAAGGCGTTTGTTCAGCTTCTTACGTTCTTTCTCTAATGCTTTCGCCCTGCTCTGGTCTGTTTCCGTGAGCCGCTTTTCTATGGCCCTGACCGCCTTTTCATCATTCACTGCCATATCCGCAAAACAGTTGATGTCGGCAAGAACGGCATTGAATAAATCCCTTGCTTCTATATTGTGGGCACTACACTCGCTTCTTCCGTTTCTTGCATAATTATTACATGAATACTGTACACAGTCGATAATCTCTGGGCGTTTCCTCCTGTGTACGTTCATTGCCCGCAGAGCACATCCGCAGTCCACACACTTGATAACGCCTGCAAAAATATTTACAAATCCTCCCTTGTTCTGTGGAAGCCTACGACTTGTAATAAGCTGTTGGACAATATCAAATTCCTCCTGCGTGACTATTCCCTCATGGGTATTGGGTATCACTTCCCATTCTTCGGGCAGCTTAGAGGGGCGTTTCTTGCTTTTCATATTGGCGGCAATCCGTTTGTAGCCTACAAGATTTCCCGCATATATCGGGCTTCTTAAAATGCTCCTCACGCTGTTCCCACTCCAAATATAGCGTTTGTCCTCGTTCCCCTCAAAATGACGTTCAAAGCCTGTTTCGCCACGCTCCGCCGCATAAGCGGCAGGGCGTAGGATATGCTGTTTATTAAGATGTCTGCAAATTTTGGCAACTCCATTCCCTTTTAATGCAAGGTCGAATATCTCTTTTACAACATGTGCCACTTTATCATCTATCAGCAGATGGTTGTGGTCGGCAGGGTCTTTGATATAGCCATAAGGGGCGGTAGTTCCCATGAATTTCCCCTGTTGAAACCTCGCCCGATATGCCGATTTTATCTTAACAGATATGTCAGCGGCATACATTTCGTTTAAAATGTTGCGGAAAGGCGTGATGTCCATAGCAGATTTATTCAAGGTATCTACGCCGTCATTGACCGCTATATACCTCACGTTATGCTCTGGGAAGAAAACTTCCAGATATAACCCACAATCAAGATAGTTTCTCCCCAGACGGGATAAATCTTTCGTAATCACGCAGTTTATCAGACCGCTTTCAATGTCTTTTATCATATTCTGGAAACTTGGTCTTTGGAAATTTGTACCAGAATAACCATCGTCCACATACGTTTTTGCTATGTGCCATCCCTGCTTTTTCACATAATCCGTGAGGATGGATTTCTGTGTCGCAATGCTCGCACTCTCGTTATCCGTACCATCGTCTTTAGATAAGCGGCAATAAATGCCGACTAAATAGATTTTCTTTTCTTCTTTGATTCCTGCCATACTGTAAAACCTCCGTATCTGTCCTATCTGTTTTCATGTCCCATTGCGTACATTCTAAGCGGACAGCCCCTCATTGTCGAAGGTGTCGCCCTCGGCAATCTTCTTCCGAATATCCTCGGAGATAATCGGGACAAACGCTTCTGTAACGGTCTGTGTGCCGACATATTCACGGCTGATTATCATCTGCACTGGTGCTTTTGGCACGATACGCTTTCTCTTTTTATCTGCTTTCTTATCCTCGCCCATACTTAAATCTTCCTTTCCAGACAGGGCAGGGAAGAGTTTGGAAATGTCCCCGCCCTGCCAATCAGATACCATTAATCCTCGCTGTTTAATTCTTTCTGTAATGCTTTAAGGAGTGCCGCCGCTTCATCAGCGTTCAGCGTGATTCCCTTGCCGCACTTTTCACGGTTCGGGGAAAAGCTGCGGATGTCATACTTCGGCTCTTTCCCATTCCATGAAATGAGATTGATTTCCTTTGTGTAGCCACTGTCGCCCGTAGACAATACTGCGATTTCCTTTACGATTTCATACTGGATTTCTCTCATTCTCCATACCTCAACTCTCTGTATTTACTTCCCGAAAAAAGAAGATTAGCGGCTGTCACGGTTGCGTTTCCTCTGCAACTCACGCTCCAAAAGTTTGATGATGGTTTCCTCCATCTGCTTCGGCGTTGTGTTCTTCGGAAAGTATTTTTTCAGCTTGCTTGTGTTGATTTTCAAGGTTTCTTTCTGGTTGCCCTTTTCCTCCGTCATAATCGCAAATATCGTATCCATGTCAAGCCGCCCGCTCTGGCTTAACTGTTTCATCCGCTGTGCCTGTGAGAGTGAGGGCGTTGCTTCTTCGCTCTCCATCGTGGCAAAGAGGTTTTCCTGCTCGTCTTTCTTCAAGAAGGACAGTTCCACCGCAGGCGTGAGGGCGATTTTCCCCTCGTCCACCATCTGCAAAATCGGCGGTATCAGTTCCGTCAGGCGGATAAAACGCTGCACGGTCATCCTGCCCACGCCGAAGCCCTGTGCCACCTTGTCGTCCGTCCGCAACTTCGTCACAACTTGTGACGAGGTTAAGTCTGTGCGGAAACCCTGCCGCTTCATGGCTTCGGATTTCATCTTGTAAGCAAACGCCCGCTCCGATGGCAGGATATTCTCACGCTGCAAATTGCTGTCTACAAGGGTGATGATGGCTCGGTCACGGTCTAAGGGCAGGACAAACGCAGGCACGGTATTTATCCCTGCAAGTTCAGAAGCACGGACACGCCGCTGTCCTGCAATCACTTCATAACCGTCCCCGTCCTCTTTCGGGCGTGTGATTATCGGCGTGACAATGCCAAATTCCTTGATGCTTTCCGCTAACTCTGACAGTGTTTCATCTTCTGCCACATGAAACGGATTGTCGGGGAACGGGTACAAGTCTTTGGTCTTTAACACCTTAAAATCCTGTTTCTTCATTCACATATCTACCTTTCTTTCGCTCTGCTTCTATGATTTTTCTGCAATTCTTCCAACACTTCGGGCGGTATTTTTGACAGCAGCCGCCCCATCTGCTCGTTGGTTCTCTGCAATTCAAATATCTTCTGATTCGCTTTCTGCACCTTTAGTTCCTGCTCGTACTTTTCATCACGCATACGCCCCGCATAGTCTGATTCCTGCCCAATTCTCTCTTTCAAACTGTCGATATACGCCTGCTGTTTCCCGATTTCCTTAGAGAATTTCTCCACGTCTGGCAGCCATGCAGAGAGTAAATCTAACGCTTTATCCCTTTTCTTCCCTGCGTTAAAGGCGTTGATGTCGGATAGGGCAGACACGATTTCTTCATACTGTTTATCAAGCCTGCCGCCTAATTTATAGAGCCATGTGGGGACGTGTTTCCGCTTGGTTTCCATTGAGGACTGCCCCCGTTCAAGCTGATTCCACCGTGAGGACATCCGCTCATGGTAGGCGGTCTGCCACTCGGATAATGATTTCTGGTTGCCTAAGATAGCTTTCGCTGACAGCTTATTGTCTGGCGTAATCGGCACAAAGCAGAGGTGCATATGGGGCGTTCTCTCGTCCATATGGACGACAGCGGAGAGGATATTCTGCTTTCCAACACGCTCCGAAATGAAGTCAAGAGCCGTCTGGAAATACGCTTTTTGTTCTTCGGGCGGTAACTGGTTCATAAATTCTGGTGAAGCTGTGATGAGCGTTTCCACCATCATCACGCTGTCTTTCCTTGTCCTGCACCCCGCTTCGGCTACCATGCGGTTAATCTCTTTCTTGTAGGTGTACTTTGGTGGTGCTATGAGATGGTAATTGTTTTTAGAGCGTTCCATATCTATATCTGGGTTGCTTTTGTAGGCTTCTTTCTTCCGCTCGTTGTGGCGTTCACAAGCCGCAACGCCGCCCGCTTTTCGTTTCTGGAAACGCAGGATTGCATAAGGCATAGGCGGATTCCTCCTTTCTTTCGGCGGGTGACCGTCCTTTGGGGTGACAGCGGTGACGGTGGTGACAGCAGTTTTGGGATACCCCCTGCCGACTGCCGCAACTGTCACCCTCACCCCCTGCATGACGGTCATGTCGATGATGACGGTGTTTTTGGGATACCCCCCTCGCAAGAGCCGTCACCGTCATGCCGCCATTCTTTTATCCGAAGCCGTAAGGCGTAGGATAGCAGGGCACAGCCCTGCCTTAAGGGAGTCCAGAGGGAACGTCTGGCACACGACTTTGCAGGGCAAAGTGTAGTGTGTTACACCCTGTAAACGCAGTCGGAAAAATCGGAATGATTTTTCTGACCGCAGGGGTGGTTTTACACGACCGAAAAGGGCGAGTAAATCTCACGCCTGCATTTTGCGTTTACGGGGTGTTCTCCCGTAGGGATGACAGCGGCAGGGTATCCTAAAATCACTGTCACCACCGTCACTGCTGTCACCCGCAGGGCAGAGCCGCCAGCTTTACATGGCTTTAAGCGTCAATGACAGTAACAGGGGGGTATCCTAATATCGCTGTCACCACCATCACCGCTGTCACCCGCCCTCCTTGCAAGGGCAATCCGCCTGCCGTCTTTCCTGCGGCTGTACTGGTAGCAGATACGGTTCTCGCTTAAAAATGTGGTGCGGTATTCATTCAGCCATTTCGTAATCACCGTGGGTATGGTTTCCGTTTCCCCCATAGCGGCTAACAGTTCCGTTGCCGTGCCTATCCATTCTTCCTTATCCCTCATAAAATCCACCAACCGAAAAAGGACATCTGGTATCGTTTCTTTCGCAAGCTGCTCCTGCGTTTTCCGCTCCACAAGCTCCCAACGGCAATCACGGAAACGCAGCGTGTATTCCTGATAAGGCGTGTCCCTGCCCGTCACATACAGCTTGGCGGTGTCAGACGCACGTTTCTCCTTTTCCAGAACAAAGGTAGCGTCCGCACTCCCCGTTAATCCTGTCGTCCCAGACACCTTGTTGAACACGTCGCTGTCATTCTGCTTTCGGATGTGGTGTACGACAATGACCGCCAGAGAGTGCCTGTCGGCAAAGTCTTTGATGAGGGAGATGTCCCCATAGTCGCTTGCATAGGCATTGTCTTTTGAAGCTGTACGGACTTTCTGCAAGGTATCAATGACAATGAGCCTGCTGTCTGGGTAATCTTTCAGATAATCTTCAAGCTGCACGATAAGACCGTCTGACAGCTTGCAGCTTGCCACGGCAAAGTGGAGCCGCCCGCTTGCTTCGTCCGTCAAACGAAATAACCTGTCCTGTATGCGGCAGAACGTGTCCTCAAGGCAGAGGTAAAGCACATCGCCCTCCATTGTCGGCATATCCCATAAAGGGATTCCCTGCGACACGCATAAGCATAGCTTCAGCATGAGCCAGCTTTTGCCTATCTTCTGTGAGCCGCAGAACAGCGATAAGCCTGTCGGGATAAGGCTGTCCACCACAAAGGATGGTTTCTCAAGCGGTTCATAAAGGAGCGTTTCGGCGTTGACTGTCTGTAACTTCTGCATGGCTTTCCTCCTTTCGGGCGGTGTCTTTGTTTTCGTTGCACATAGGCGTTGACCTCCTTAAAAATAGATTTACTCCCACGGAAAAAAGTGAGAGTATGTAATGCCGCCAATCCCACACAAATAAAAAACAGATTTCTTTTTCGGGCGGTGTCGGTCACGGTTGGAGATATTTCTTCAATTTCCGCCTTTACTTTCTCCTTTGCAATCGCAACAGATTTCTGTATTGCCGAAGCGGTGCAATGCTCCATAGCGGCGATTTGGTAAAAATTGAACTCATACTCGTAGTCGAGCAGGAAACGCCGCCTTTGTATCTCTGGAAGGCTCCCAACCGCCTTATAGAGCGTTTCATTCCGTTCTTCCTCAACCATGCGTTCATCAAGGCTCTTAGGCACACGCAACGCCCGTCTGTAAAGGGTTTCGTCCCATACCTCGTTAAACTCCCTGTGCCGCTCGTCCCATTAGAAAAGATTCCTGTTCCTGCGCTCCATCTGCCGAAACTCCATAAAGAACTGTTCCGACACTTCCAACTCGTGGGATTTGCCCTGCCCGTCCTTAAAGCTGATAAAATACCTTGTGCCGCTTTCCGTGGATTCCTCCCGAAGCGTGTATGCCTTAACCCTGTATGCCATCCTGTTGTCCTCCTGCAAAAAATGAGTGAGGGGATTTCCATCCCTCACCCAGTAGCCCGCAGGATGGCAGGCTGTTTTAGAAGCTATAAAATTTTCCGCAGCTTCTTCCGCAGATGGTCTAACCTCGCATAGATGGCACCAGTCGTCAAATGCACAAGCGGGGCAATCTCCTTTGTGGAATACCCCTGCATTTTCAGCAGGACGATTTTCAAGGTACGCCCGTCCACCGTGACTAATACTTGATAGAGATTTTCGCTCTCAATCTCTTCCAGTAACTCCGCAACCGTACCCACTTCCGCCTGCCGCTCCCTGCCTGCCATGTCCTCAAGATATTCCGCAACGTCATTCGTCCATCGGTAAAACCGCCTGTTGGAATTGAAGTCTGCCCTGTCCGCCATGCGTATCTGCTCAATGGTCGCTTCATCAACGCCGCACTCACGCAGCAGCTTTTCCTCCGCTTCTTTCCAGATACGCCATTTCCTGTCCTCCCGTCCGTGGTTGTATGCCATTCTTACTTCCTCCAATCAGAATTGATTGAGAGGGCAGAGAAAAGCCCCCTCATCTTCCCAAAGGAAAAAACAAGGGGGCTGAACGCCTTAAATTTTAATTTTCTATTATCTTTCTTAGTTTTATTAGGATTCTGGCTTTGCGTTTGTTTACAACGCTCTGGGTTATGCCCAACCTCGCCCCGACTTCACGCTCGGAAAGTCCGTCAAAAAAGATTGCCTGTATCAGCTCCTGTTCACTATCCGACAGCAAAGGCAGGGCGGCTTTCAGCCTGTCCACCATGACCGCATTGACAACGGTTTCTGCAATGTCCACCGCTTCATCAGTGATAAAGTCCAGAGGATTCCCCTCGCTGTCCGTAAATCCGTCGAGAGATAGCAGTCTATTCTTTGTATCTAATTTTTGCAGATAACGCCACCGTTCCTTGTCACGGTAGAAGTCTGTGTATTGCTCCCTCACGACTTCAAGCAGACAGCCTTGAATGGGGATAAACAGCTTGTCCATATAGGTCTGGTCGGATTCCCTGCAACGGCAGAACTCCGTGTAGGATAATTCCACATAGCCGCCACCTTCTCTGATATATACCTTTCTTGGTGCATATTTCACCATAAATACCTCCCATCTGAATTTTTGAAATGTAAAAAATCCAGATGGAGAGGCGGAGAACGACACCGCATATCAGAAACAGCCCTACGGCACTTTCCAACAAAAATCGACAAAAGAAAAACCGCAAAGGCTCTGTGACCTTTACGGTTATAGGAAATAGTAATTCTATTGTATGGAGATTGTACTTCTACTTTCAAGGTGAGAAGTACCGTTGCACTGGCAGAAATTTTTTTAACTGGTTTCCTGCCGTTCTCTGATATGCTATGTATTGATAAATTTTGCTTCGTATGAGCAGATAGATAACTGCCCGAAAAAAGGACATAAAAAAATCCCTCCAAATTTAAAAACAAATTCAGAGGGTAATTTAGGGTATAACAAAATAACCCACCCGAATATCGTTTTTTTTATTTGGTGAGTTTGTTCTTTCAAATACGAAACAAAAAGAGCCGATGATTCGTGAATTGTTCCACAATTTCATCGGCTCTGCGTCTTAAGCGTCTGGCTCTTTGATGACAGTTATCTTCAAGTTGTCAACTTTAATCAATCTTTCTTGTCTGCATTTTGGACAATAAAGGGGATAATTCTCCAAAACAGTGTCCTTCCTAATTTTATTACGGGTTTTGCTCCCACAAACAGGACACAATATCCATTCGCATTTCATCATAATTAGTCTCTAATCCTTTCAAATCTCATTTTATATGACTTTTGCAAGCTGTTAAGCTAACTTGTGGAACATATGCCGAACCTTATCTATACGGCTATTCGGGCGGCGGGGTTGGCAAATAAATTTACCAATAGCTGGCTGGTATCCTTTTAACTCTGTCAAGCAGACTCCCTGCCCATTTGTGAAATAAGTTAAATCGTTCCTGTATTCTTGAATACATCTAGCAGGGATTTCTCCTTTCAGAATGACCTCGTCATTCTTTATCTGAGTACTTACAATATCTGCACAATACCTTGGAGCATCATGATACGCCCGTGAGAGATATTCCTGCGGTGCATAAATTTCAAAGTGGAGATATGGCTCTAATAGTTCTGTCCCTGCTTTTTTTAAAGCCTGCTCCAATACGATAGGGGAAAGCAGCCGAAAGTCTGCGGGGGTACTTACAGGACTATAATACAATCCATATTCAAAACAGATTTTACAGTCTGTCACTTTCCATCCATACAGCCCCTGCTCGCAGCCATAAAGAACCCCCTCCATAACCGCATTTTGGAACGATTGATTTAAATATCCAAGTGAAACTCTGCTTTCATACTGCACTCCGCTTCCAATAGGGAGCGGCTCTATGGACAACCCGACAGAAGCCCAGAAAGGATTTGGCGGGACTTCTATGTGGATGGTATATTCTGCTTTTCTAAGCGGTCTTTCCATATATATAACAGTAGGCTCTTTTATTTCTGCCTCCACATGATATTTTTCCTCAAGGATGGCACAAATGACTTCCATCTGCACATTCCCCAAAAAAGAAAGTATAATCTCATGCGTTGTAGTATCCACATAATATTTTAAAAGAGGGTCGCCATCTGAAATTTCTGTAAGTGCCCCAAGCAATATTTCCCGCTGTTCAGATTTCTTTACTGCAATCGTTGTTTGGAGCATAGGGAGAGGATTTTCAATAAATTTTCTCTGCGGCAACAGTATTTCGTTCCCCAAAATACTGTTTAGCTGCAAAACATCATTTGGTAAAATTACAATATCACCAGAGCAGGCTGTATCGGATGAATATAATTCACCGTTTGTCGGAACACACATCTCTGTGATTTTTATTTTCTCTTTTTCAGATATTCTAATAACATCCCTCAAATGCAATGTTCCGCTATATATACGCACATAAACAAAACGCCGCCTTTTCTCTGAATATTCAATCTTAAAAACCTGCCCGCATAGTTCAGATTGACCTTCAGGCGTTGATGAATAAAATTTACTGGCAATTACTTCTATAAGCTGCCGAATCCCCAGATTGTTTTTAGCGCTTCCGTGATAAACGGGAAATAACGTTCCGTTTTGGAATCTCCTGTTTTCTTCCTGTTCCAGTTCTGACATTTTAAACGGTTTCCCTGACATATATTTCTCTAATAGTTCATCGTTTCCCATAATTACCGCATCCCACTGTTCCATATCGTCATTGTCCGTTACATTTATATGGGGATGCTGCCCAACCTTTTGCTTCACTATAATTTCCGAAGAAAGCTTTGCTTTCATTTCCCGATATACCATTGGCAAATCAATCCCCTCTTGGTCAATTTTATTGATGAAAAAAATTGTCGGAATCTTCATTATCTGTAGTGCATGAAACAGTATACGGGTCTGTGCCTGTATGCCATCCTTTGCAGAAACTAATAATACTGCTCCGTCTAATACGGATAAAGAACGGTATACTTCCGCCAAAAAATCCATATGGCCTGGCGTATCTATAATGTTGACTTTTACATCCTCCCACTGAAAAGATGTCACTGCTGTCTGGATAGTGATTCCCCTTTGACGCTCCAAATTCATTGTATCTGTCCTTGTTGTGCCTTCATCTACGCTCCCTAGTTCTGCAATTGCACCACTGGTATACAATAAACTTTCCGTTAATGTTGTCTTTCCTGCGTCAACGTGAGCCAGAATGCCTAAGTTAATTATTTTCATGTGATTTTCCTCCTATCAACACCCAAAAAAGGGCATAAAAATACCCAGTGATAAATACTCCTATCACTGGGTAAATAACTCCAATAGCCCCAAAACACTTATATGTTTTCGGGCATATAAAATTACATGATAAAAGTATTCTTAAACTGGGTACAAAAAACTAAGCCCCATATTAAAAGTGAAACGGGACTGCTACTTTTTGTTCCCACTATCAAATTGACAGTTTATTTAAGAATACCTTGCCGCATATTTATTAACTCCTTGTATAATACTGAATCTAATTATATTCCTTAACCCTTTATTTGTCAAGCTGACAAACTAAAGCAGAAAAAGCGGCAGGATTTCCCCCTGCCACTAATCATCTGTTTATGCAAAAATAATTTCCTTTTCCACAATCTCCCTCGCACAAGCCCTTATGTTATTGAGGCATCCTGTCCATTCTAAGGCGTTTTCTGCCTTTAGCTGTTCCGTTATGCCCTGTGCCTGTTTCATACCCTCTATGAGCCTTTCAAAGCGTTCCTGTGCCTGTCTGTTGATGTCGGCAAGGTAGGCGTTTAGCCTGCCGCTTGTAAGAAGATTGGTGTATGTAACTTTACGGTACTGTTTTAGATAATCTAAATGCCGTTGCCCCCAGATGCCTATTGCCTGTTCTTCTTCGGCGGGTACAGTTAAGCACGGTATCAAATAATCCCCTTGCCTTTCGTATTTGCCGCCCAGTTCCTCAAATAATGATTTTGCCATTGTCTGTTACCTCCACATTCTTTTTTATTTTGAATGTCCGCAAAATCCGTCCTACATCATTAGTTCTCCGAGCTTCATATAGATTCCGACAAAACACATTATTCCCAGTCAGCTCAATCACCTTTGCATTTTCCAAAACCACTTCATCCAGTTTATCCTCAAATTCCTTATCTTCATCGTACCAGAAAATGATACGACGCTGATAAAACTCAGGCAGAAATACAGCAAATCTGCGATTTAAATCTTGTATTATTTTGTCTGTATCCATGCTGCATTATCTTCCCTCTGTACTTTCAAATATATGGTACTTATCGCTACACCTGCATAAATTTCTTCTATAATCATGGTTCTCTTTCCTTCTTTATCCAAGATCTGGTTGTTGACAAAAAATAGCTTACCTCATATAATGAGTATAGGTTTATAGTGCATCCGTGATGGTGTCTGTTTACAGATGCTATGTTGCCTGTATTCCAGCTGTCCGGGGTCTCCGTGATGGTGTCTGCCTGCAGATGCTTGAATCACGGGGTCTTTTTTTGTCCATATTCCAGAAAATCATATATCCTAATCATTCTGTGAAGATTACTACGATTCGGACTATCTAAAGAACTTAAAATATTGTTGTTCTCTGTAAATATCGCTTGCAAAATACTTCGATACTGATTTACATCTATTTTTTCTTCTGGCATACACCCAAGCAAACGAATTGCCTTCATTAAATTATCTTTTTCTTGTGTCCATACTTCCCATGCTGTTCTTTCTCCAATTGCAGAACGATTACGTTTAATTGTTGATTCTGTGACAATTTCAGTATATGAATGTGGGGCTTTTTCTTCTGCCAATTCGCTTTTCATATTAGATTTTGAAATATAATACCACACCGGCAATTTCCAGGAATTTTGTTTTGCAAGCTCTGGATAAACAAATTCTAATAATTGCTCGCATGAATATAACGAATCGTGTAAAATAATGTTTCTATACCATTGTTCAGAATTTACTGCTCTTGCTAAACCATATACACCGGTCGTTGTTAAACCAATCGAAAGTGCAAGCATATTTTCATCAATACGACCATCTTCCAATGAAATCCAGATTATATTCAACAAAAATAAATCTTTTTTGTAAAGTTTCTATTTTATCCAATGGCAAACATTCCACAACATCGCTAAGAATCGCCTGAATATCTGAATCTGAAATAGAGTAACCTATGAAAATAATCGGATATTCCATAAAAATCGTCATCAATTTTGCGGCAAGATATTTTCCTTTGTCATAAAATTTCTGATAATCTGCTTTGTTAATGACAATGGATTCTGGATTTTGTACAGAACCATGAATTTTATAGATTTCCGCAATTCCTTGCAACTGTGAAAATACTAGTATAATCCGTTTTAATTAGTTTTCTGTTTTGGCAGACTTTTTAGGACTGCGTTTTATAGGCTTAGGTGCACGTTTACAACTCAGTTCTTCCGATGCCGCCTTGGCATTGACAACTTCATACACAATCTGGTCAATATCCTCTGTAGCTAGGTCGATACTATCGAGATTATAAGACCCATGGTATGGAATAGGAATCTGATTAATCTCATCAAAGTATTTATAAATCCGCTCCGACAGTTCTTCCTTGCTAGCAACACGTATACCTTGAAGCATTTGCTTTGTGAGTTTGCTGAAAAAACCTTCTACCAAGTTAAGCCAGAAACCATGAGTTGGTGTGAATACAAACTCAAACCTTCCTAAATGGTTATTTAAATATCGCTGTGTTTCCTGCGATGTATGTGCCGAATGGTTGTCAAGGATGAGACGTATTTTATCACCTTCAGGATATTTTGCATCCAACCGTGTTAGGAACTCCACAAAATCTGAACTTTTGTGGGTATCACTCACCAGTGGGATTGCCTCTCCTGTAAGAAGATCTATCGCCGCCAGTAACGATATAGTACCATAGCGGATATACTCATAATCCCGCATATAGCTGCTGCCTTTCTCTGTATTACTAATCGGCGGCAGATCTGGAGTTGTGGAGCCGATTGCTTGTATTCCCGGTTTCTCGTCATAGGATAACGTATGGACAGGGGTTCCCTCAAAAGGTAGCAGATTCCCGTCTTTATCAAACTGCAGTGAAACCTGCTTATAAATTACAAGGACATTGTGCATCTTTGAATCGAAATCAGGATCCCTTTTTTCGCAGTAATATGTGACTTTAAAAGGACGGATTTTGGCATTGGCAAGAATTTTCCTGAGAGAAAATTCTGAAACATGTTCTAACCTTGGATGCCCTTCCTTCACAGCAATAGACTGTATAAAACGAGTAAAGCTGGCGGGATACCAAAATTCAGCAGAAAAACCGTAATCCAGCGGCTTCTGGCAGGCTTTATTGACCACCCATGTGATGTCATCATCGGATATTTCCTGCTTGCGACCTTTTCCTTTGCAATCGTTTAAAGCATTATCAATACCGCCAGCAAAATATTTCTGGAGACATAAGCGGACGGTAGGCACGGTTATATCAAGCTTGTCGGCAATGGCTTCATTGGTATAAGAATCACTTTTTAATAACAAAATCTTTGCCCGGATATATTTTCTGGCTTCCGTTGTTGGACATCGAAGAAGACACTCTAAAGAGTTTTTTTCATCCGTTGTAAGCTTCAGCACTTTTACTGTATTTGGCATCGTATCATTCCCCTTTCATTATGGGAATAGTATACCATACTTCAAACATAAAGACAATTAAAATGGATTATACTAGTTCTTTAATAATTCATATTTAATAACATGGATTATTAATAGCAACGGTTTGTCCAGTATGGGATTTACCATATCTGGTTTTCCTATTTTCTGATGTCCGGAGATAGAAATTTCCTATGACCTGATTGTCCAAAATTGGACTATCCACCCTTAGGCACTTCTCTTCTCCACTTAATCATTTTCTTCTCCTAATGGAACTTCCCGGATAATATATTCGGTATCGCCATAAAAGCCATACTCATTACGCAATCTATGACGTTCCACATATCCATGATGCTCTAATTCCTTAATTGCAGAACGAACAGAATCAATCCCATCTCTGCTCAATGTTGCCAGTCCTTGCATATTGTAATTCCAGTCATCTGGCAAACTTAACATCAGCGATAATAGACCTTTCGCTTTCAATGTCAGATTCTTATTCTTGAAATGGTGATTACTCATTACCGTAAAATTCTTAGTTCTCTCTACACGAAAAATCTGTGCCATGCTCCCCACTTCCTTTCCAGACAGAAAAAGACGCAAGCCATATTCTTATGACTCACGCCTTTCTGCATAACTTACTTTTCTATTCTTCTGTTTCCAATTCCAATCTCTGTAAAATATCTCTTACAATACCTGCATCTTCAATCAGATTAATTCCAAAACATTTTTTACCTGCATCCTTCAAAGACGCACCCACATGATATGCTTTCGTTTTATCAAGAATTAAAAAACGATCATGAAATGCTCTTGTGTACTTCACATCCAGTTTAGGATACTGTGCATTAAAGTTATCTACATCTGTTTGAGATAATTTTGTCCGTTGCTGTGTATAAACTGTCACCGCCACATTTTCTTTCTTCTTTGACAAAATATTTAATGTTCCTACATCCACATATCCATCTACCAGAACAATTTCCATTTCTGCTTTCTGAATCAGTCCTATCAATAAGCTGAATGCATCATATATCTGACCATCAAAAAATATCTTTTGATTAGACTCCTCATGATCTGATATGTACTCAAAAATCTGTTCCAGTTTTTCATCTGTCTTTTTCTGATATTCCAGTTGTTTTAGCTCAACGTTACTAATCCTTTCAAACAAAAGTGCATTGTTGGCTATAAACCGTCGCATTTCTACAAATGCACGCATAATACCTATACTTACATTAATTGCCACCTCGCTATGCAATACACTTGCAAGCATGGATATTCCCTGCTCTGTAAATACATACGGTAATGTACGTCTGCCACCATAACCATTTTCTGTTCCACTGCCATTTGAGGTGCCAAATTGGCATTTCAAGTTTTCATATTCATCTTTTGTAAGCTGAAATCGAAAATCTTCTGGAAATCTGGCAATATTTCTTTTAACGGCTCTGTTTAACGCTCCCGTTTCTACCTGATAAAGCATTGCCAGATCACTATCCACCATGACTTGTTTGTTTCTTACTACATAAATCAGATTTTCAACGTCCGGTGGCATGATTTCAACTATTTGTGTTTCCACTGGTTCCATTTCTCTTACTTTCTGATCCGCCATTCCATCTCCTCTATAACTTGAAATGCCAGACTGGCATTTCAAGTTACTTTACCGCACAATCATTTCTTATGAGTTCCCAAAATCCATGTTCCCATTTTACCCTATTTTTCTCATTCTGCCTACTGCTATTTTTCATACAATAATGAGGTCGCAATCCACGACCTCATCACCTTCATTTAAACATAAATCAATTCCTTGAGAATAATCTCTTCTGCAATTGCTTTGTGTTGATTAGCAGCTCTTACCCAGGCAATCTGATCTTTCTCTTTATCCGGCAATGGTTCTTTTTCTTCTAACTGTTTCAGTATTACCTCTTCCCGTTCTCTGGCTGCCTTGTCCACTTCCAGAAGATGCTCTCCAATGGTATCCTGTAAAAGCATCATCTGATAGGTTGAATTTCGATAGTTTTTCAGATAATCTCTGCGAAGAAAACCATACTTGCCAAGTTGCTCCATCTGCTCACCGGATTTATAGGTGAGATTCGGGATCAGATATCCATTTACATTTGTATACGTTAATTCCATTTTATTAGCACTCTCCATTTCTCATCATTTTTTGACCACAAATTTACGACATTTACGACAAATCTGACACTGTTTTACAATACCAGACAAAATGACTGATGCCCCGGAAAGCCTGTAAAACAGGCACTTCCGGGATACACAAGACAGGACAAAAATCAACTTCCATTATCAAGTGATGAGTGCTAATTAATTTGCATTGTTCAGTCTACAATCCCCAATAACCAGTCTCTGGCATTAATATGTCGAATTCCCTCATATTGTTCTTCTGGTTCTTCATCCATTGTTAAGATAATCTTTGGATAATGATCTCGTATCGCCTGTAATGGTCTTAATTCTCTCAAAAGTGTATTTTCATCCTGTACAGTCAGTGCCACCTGGAAATATACTGTTCCCTTTTTATTCTGTGCCACAAAATCCACTTCATATGAATTGATTTTTCCAACATACACATCATATCCTCGACGTAACAATTCCAGATAGACTATATTTTCCAGAACATGTCCTGCATCTGCCTGCCTCGATCCTAAAAGCATATACCTCATTCCAATATCAACTATATAATATTTTTCAAGAGTTTTTAAATATTGTTTTCCCTTTATATTATAACGTTTTGCCTGATATATAATATAACTCTCGCTAAAAGCCTCCAGATATTTTTCCACCGTTTTTGTATCAATTTTTCGCCCTTCTGAGGTCATCGTATCTGCAATTTTTTTTGATGACAATGGATTTCCTATATTATCAAACACAAATCTTAAGACACTCTTAAGCATCATAGTATCTGTGATTTTTTTCCTGTTTATAATATCCTTTACAACAATCGTATTATAGATTCCTTCCAGATAATCTCTGATCTCATCTGGCTGATTTTTTAATTCCAGTGTAAACGGAAATGAACTATTCTGCAAATACTCAGCATATTTGATTCCTCTGTCATTCATACTGCCAGTACTCTCCATATATTCCTTAAAAGACAACGGCAACATTTCAATCTGAATATATCTTCCTGAAATCATAGTTGCAATCTCACTGGACAACATATATGCATTGGAACCAGTCACATAAATATCTATGTTTTTTTTAATATAAAGACTGTCCAGCACTTTCGGAAAATCTGTTACATTCTGAACTTCATCAAGGAAAATATATGTCATTTTTCCATCAATCAGACGTTTCTTTAAATATTTATATAATTTCCTGTAATCTGTCAGTTCTTCATAATCAAGATCGTGAATTAAAAACTTTATCCTCACACGACTGAAGTCGCGTGCTTCCAGACGCTTTAGGCGTCAGACTGAATATCGGCGGATACGCCTGTAAC
>NZ_JAJDMJ010000065.1:0-18019 GCF_020593585.1 Blautia sp. DFI.6.71 | reverse complement strand
AATCTGGAATGAATTTTGGCTACGTTACTGTGAACGGAGTGAACAGTAACGAACAAAGTTTATCTCTACAAATACGGGATCCCCGGTATCTCCGGATAACTGCCCATTCCGATCAGAAGCTCCAGACCTGTCTGTCTGGCATTTAATACCGCTGTCTTAGCAGCACTGGCATCTCCGGAAACTGCCAGGATCACTTCATTGGAATGGCTGGTTCCCTTATTCGGCGTCATATATTTCGCAATGGAAAGAGGCGCTGATTTCATCGCAGTATCTGCCATCACAAGCCCTATTGCAGCCGGAGAACCCGCCATAAACCCAAAGGCTTCTCCAACCGGTACTCCGAATGCTTTATTCAGAGCCTGTCCTGCACTGGCTGAATAGGCAAATTCCAGATGTCCACTCTCGCTGATATAGAGTTCACCTGCATATTTATTCGTAAGTTCCAAAGCCATAGATATGGCATGGCGAACATCCGAGACATCAGTTCCCCCAAGAACAATATAGTTTCCATGACCACCCCATCCCTTGGTATCCCTCGGCAATTCTATGGAAAGAACCTCTGTGTTGGTTGCTTTCACCGCATCATCGATAGCAGTGATCTGCCCTGCAGCACCTGTACGGGAGCTGAACAATCCCAGACAGCGATACTTCATTCCTACGTTCATAGTCTCCAGCAAAGTATCATCAATCCCTGAAATCACAAGCCCAATCGTATCCAGAACTGCGGTCCCTACAAATTCACTGCGCGTACAGTGTGTGCTGATATTTTTTATATCTATCATTTGTTACGCCCTCCTGTATATATTACCCCATAATACCAGATTTTATATGTTTAGCTTATCATGCCCTGACAGGATAAGCAACAGAAATATACTATGGTGATCAATGTGACGAGAACACAAAAACGACAAAAATCCCCAACTCCCGCAGACCAATTCTGCGGGAGCCGGGGATTTTATGTAGGTATGAACATAACACACGAATACGCCAGTTATATAATCGATATTATACAATTAATTACTTCACGATCATACCAGTCTTCCTGTCGCTGAAGATTGCTACTTCGATCAGGAAGATGATACCAAGAATCAGCTGCTGTAACTGTGTCGGCATCATCAGCATTACCAGACCACTGGAAAGTACTTTGTATGTCATAACACCAAGAATGATGTTATAGAATCTTACTTTAGCACCGCCGTTTACAGGCATTCCGCCAAGTACCAGGGCGATCATAATCTGTGTTTCCAGCTGGTTACCTGCTGTAGATGTAACGGAACCTACTTTGATAGCATTTACAAATGCTGCAAGTCCTGTGATACATCCTGCTGCCACGAATACGAGAATCTTTGTAGTCTCTACACGGATACCTGCGAATCTTGCTGCTGTTTCACCTGCACCGATTGCTTTCAGTCTGGAGCCCAGACCTGTGTAAGTGAATACAAGATATGCCACTACGAAGATGATCACTGTGAAAGTAAGCATAAATGGCAGTGTGTTGTATTTGGAAATATCACTTACTGCGTAAACAGGTGAGTTAGTTGTTGCATATGCACAAACTCCACGGAACAGATACATGGTACAGATTGTAACAATAAAGCTTGTGATTTTTCTCTTAACATTGAAGTAACCATTGATCAGTCCGATCAGTCCGCCTGTTACCACACCACCCAGCGCTGCCAGAACCATGTTGTAATGGGAAAGGTAGCAGACTACGATGGAAGCAACACCAAGCATGGAGCCCTGGGAGAAATCCAGACCACCCATTGTCATTACCATGAACACGCCGATGGATGAGATCAGCAGCATGTATGACTGGCTCAGAAGCAGTGATATATTTTTCGGCTGAAACAGTCTGCCGTCTGTGAGGATTGCAAATAATACACAGATGATCACGAATCCTGCGATAGGAAGGATCGTACGCACAATGGGACGTTCCAGAAATGGTACTTGCTCAGTTGATTTTTTTGTTGTACTCATTTTTTTACCCCCTTAAATCATATTGTCAATCAGATCTGTGTCTTTCAGATCCGGAGAGCGAAGGAATTCACCATTGATCTTACCGTCCTTCATGATCAGGATACGGTCTGCCATACCCAGAAGCTCCATGATTTCCTCAGAGATCATAATAATGGATTTTCCTCTTTTTCTCATATCGTCCATCATGGCGTAGATATCAGCTTTAACTTTGACATCAATACCACGTGTAGGGGAGTCAAGGATGATCAGGTCGGAGTCCTTACCAACCCAGCGTGCAAGAACGACTTTCTGTTTGTTACCGCCGGAAAGAGCGGATACAAACTGGTCAACGCCTGTCATTTTTGTACTCATCTGTTTTGCAAATTTATTGGCAAATTCATTCATTGTCTTTGCACGAAGGAATCCATGAGTCTTCAGATCCTCCAGAGATGGAAGACAGATGTTATCGCCAATTGTATCATTGATGACCAGAGATTCATTGTCACGGTCCTTGGAAGCATATGCAATACTGTGTTTGATGGCATCCGGAATGGAATTGATCGGTGTGCCGTCTCCCAGAGTTACACTTCCCTGGCGGAAATAGGAAGCTCCGAAGAGTGCCTTTCCAACCTCATGCATACCGCATTCGGAAAGTCCTCCGATACCAAGGATCTCACCTTTGTGAAGATCAAGGTTCAGGTTCTCGATCTGCCCTTTTACTGTCACGTTCTTTGCAGAAAGAACAACTTCGTCAGATACTTTTTCACCGTAGTCTGTACGATAGTAGCTGTCACCGATCTCACGGCCTACCATTAAGGCTTTCAGTCTGTCAGGTGTAGCTTCTTCCTTTGTGATGGAACCGATCTTCACACCATCTCGAAGTACACTGATATTATCAGACTGCTCGATAACCTCCTCAAGGTCATGGGAAATAAAGATTACGCAGTTTCCTGTGTCACGAACCTTGTGCATTACCTTGAAAAGCTCTTCACGGCCTTTCTGTCCAAGTGCTGTTGTTGTCTCGTCTACAACCAGAACCTTCGGATTAAAGTAGGTAGATTTTACGATCTCTACCAGCTTACGATCCTCGAAGTTGTAATCATCGATCACCTTAGTTGCATCAATATAGTTGAATCCGTAACTGTCCAGATATTCCTGGGCTTTCTTGTTCATTGCTGCGGTATTTTTGATACCACATTTAGTAAACTGATCCTCGTTTCCAAGGAAAATATTCTCTGCTACAGTCAGTCCGGAAAGTGTTCCGATCTCCTGTACGATAATGGCTACACCCTGATGGTTGGCTTCAACCTGGTTGGTTGCGGTGATCTCTTTTCCTTCAAGGATAAACTTGCCGGAATCTTTCTGGTAAATACCTGTCAGGCAGGATGTTAATGTAGATTTACCGGAACCGTTTTCACCGATCAGTGCGTGGATCTCACCTTTATTAAATGTAAAGGAAACGTTGTCCAGGGCGTGTGTGATGCCAAAATGTTTATCAATATTTTCTGCTCTTAATAATATTTCACCCATAATCGTTCTCCTTATTTTACTACAAGACCTTTAACCGGTTTAGTTGTCAGTGCAACGATAACCAGCAGAGCAACACCTGTTACTACGTTCTGGATCGTAGTCGGAGCTCCCAGTGCAACGAAACCGTTGAACATAAGCTGAATGATCATTTCACCGATTACAATAGCGATAACCGGATGGCCATATTTCTTAAATGCCAGTCCAAAGAATGTTCCCATCAGAGGAGTAAAGTTACGGCTCATAGAGGAAAGGTTGGAAGCTGATGTCATGGAAGTACCAAAACTGATTGTCAGGATTGCCTGAAGTCCGAAGAAAAATCCTGCAAGAGTAAATGCTACGATCTTATATTTCGGAACATTTACACCCATGTTCTTGGCTACAACTTCGTTACTTCCGATGGCGTAAGTATAAGTACCGATTTTTGTATATTTCAAAATGAATGCGCAAAGCAGATATGCAATCAGTGCCAGGATCAGGTTGACCGGATAATCACCAAATGCTCTGTAGTCTGCTGAAAGTATTACGTTCTTTCCGTTTGTGGCGTATACACTGAACGCCTCGTATATCAGGGACAGGGCACATGTAACGATCAGGGAAGAAATATGTAATTTGATATAAACCACACCATTGATGAGACCAATGATCGTACCACAGATCAGCGGTGCAATGATAAGACCGGCATAACCGAATTTCTCACTTGCATTGCAGGCGATAATGGATGAAAGTACGATATTGGCACCAACGCTCATATCGAAAGGTCCCATTACGCAGATAAAGTAGAGGCCACATCCGCCAACTGCGTAAATTAATGCTGATTTCATGTAAGTGGCCAGTTTCTCCGGGGAACCGAAAGTAGTCGGTGCAAGTACTTTAAATACTGCCCAGAAAACTACAAGCATAAGAACCAGAAGGCCGATTCCATAATACTGGCTTTGTTTGAGTTTTTTCATAACCATTCTCCTTATCCAATTCATCGCCCGCCAAAAGCAGGAGGTCACACGCTTCATCAGGGTTTGGCCTTTTGCTTCGAGCGGGCACTGACAATTACCTCTTAAAAGTTTCTCCACTGCCCTTTGGAGAAAAGGCAGTGGAGCACAAGTTCATCATATTAGTTGCTGTGACGGGAAATAACATCATCAATAGAAAGTGATGTAGCTGCTTTGTTCAGATCATCAAAGCTGTATCCTGCTAATTCCACAAGCTCTTCATCTGTGTATGGATCGTCATCTACAAAGTATTTCTTGTAGTTTTCATAGTCTTCGGAAGAAGATACATACAGGTATGGGAACTGGATTTCGTATCCGAAGGATCCTTCATCTTTTACATAGTTGCCTTTGATTGCGTTATATGTGATAAGGAATGCATATAACGGGTCGCAGAAGTGTCCGCCTGATTCAGCAAACATTCCGCCTGATTCAAGCTGCTCGCCAAGGTCATCAAGGAAGTCTGTGGAAACAACGTCGATCTTTCCTGTAAGTCCTTCGTTTGCCAGAGCACCGATGGAACCAACAAGCGGGTCACCGCCACCACCTGCAACGATCAGAGCGTCCATATCAGGGTTGGAATTGTAAAGGGAAAGAGCTGCTGCTGCACCTTCTTCAGAAGATGTGTTAGCATATACAGGCTCTGTGATTGTTGCCTGATCATCAGGATTAGCTTCGTTCCATTCGTCAACTGCCTGTTTGTAACCTGTCCATCTCTGCTGGAATGTAGCATCACCAACTGTCCATGCCTCAAGGCCGATGTTTCTGTCACCGTTCTCAAGAAGCAGGTTAACCAGTGTATATCCGTTTGTTACTTCGTCTTCATGAACTGCACCAAGATAATACTGTGAGTTGCATGCTGTCTGATATACTTCAGGGCTGTTCTCTTCGGAGATGATACGATAGAACTGTGTAAGGTAAACCTGATTTGCATCACATGTCTGGATGGCAGATGTCATTTCAGAGTCTGCAGAGTTACAGATTACGATACCGTTACATCCTGCTGCGCAAAGCTGTTCAACAGAAGCTGTAACCTGCTCAGATACGTGGCCCTGGTCAACATACATTACATTAACACCAAGAGCATCTGCTGCTTTGTCAATGATTTTTTTACTCTGGCTTCCAAGTACGTCTGTGGAGCTCCAGATTGATACGCCGATTGTGATGTCGTCATCGGCTGCCTGTGCTGTAACTGCACCTGCCGGTAAAGAACCAACCATTGCTGCTGTTGCTGCGATAGCGACTGCTTTTCTCATTCTTTTTTTCATGTTGTGAAACCCTCCTTGAAAAATCTTAGTTTCTTATTTTTTTGAACGGAAGTTTTTCCGGGCTTTCCGTTCCTCTGTGATTATATTAAACCATACTTTGCCTTTGGTCAGTTAGGACATATTTGGAAAATTTTGTTGCACATTTTTGACCAGTTTATATATAAAACTTAGACAAAATATGAACAAGTTGAGCAAAATGCCAGTAACTTGTATGTTTTCTCTATTGATTATAGCAATTCCATAAAATAATGCAATCAAGACAGTTCAGCAGAGTGCGAAGGACAAAGAAGATACCTGCAGGCGTGCTGACGCACGGCAAAGATATCTTCCCAAAAAGTCCTCTGTATCCATTCGATTCGATAAGAACCGCCATACAGAGGACTTCCGCTTTCGTTACTGTCCACTCAATTCTACCTGAGTTTCTTCCATATTATAATTGTGCAAACTTATTCCGATACTCCCTCGGGCTGCATCCCACCTTCTTTCGGAACACTCTGCTGAAGTAGTTATAATCATCATATCCCACCAGAAACGAAATCGTCTCCAGCTTCTTGTCCTGATCTTTCATAAGCTCTGCCGCTTTCTCCATCCGGATTCTGGTAAGAAATGCAATGATCGTCTCACCGTATTTCTGACTGAAAGTCCTGGAGAGATAGCTTGCATCCATATGATACTGTTCTGCCAGAGCAGTGAGTGTAATATTCTCATGATAGGAACGCTCAATATATTTATGGATCTGCTCTACCTGCTGCATAATAGAACCTGCATCAGAGCTTTTATCTTCTCCCTTCTCCCATAAACTGTCCAGCAGGATTTTCAGGGATACAAGCAGAGAGTGTGCATTGAGACATTTCATATAATAATCAATGTTATCCATGGCTTCCTCTGCCTGTGCGGTAAGCTCCGGGCATTTCTCCTGAACATAACGGTAAAGGATTCCTGTAATCCTGCCCGCATACTGTTTCACATCCAGGTAAGTCCAGTTTCCATCATCACACTGTCTGAAATTACAGGTCTTAAAGATCAGCTTCTCTGCCTCTGCCTTCTGTCCCGTTGTCAACAGATGATACAACTCCGTCTCCATATGTGCAGGTGCTGATTTCCCAACCATCTGCGTTTCGCTGTTTCTCTGTTGCTCTCCGGTTTTCTCTTCCGGACAGGAAAGGATACTGTGTTCCCTGTTAAACGGACGGGTAATCAGTGTTGAGATCAGTTCTCTGTAAACTGTACCAATATCATCCAGTGAACTTGTCTGCTCATGGAGCACAACAGAAACAGGGCCGTATTCTTCCAGCGGAAACTCCTTTAGAATATTTTCCGCCAGTGCTCTGAATTCCTTTGCATCAGCAGTCTTTACAATAAGAAATTCACTCATCTTATTGCTGTTGTTAAAAATAATCGCATTCTCCTCCAGACCGGTCAATTCTCTCAATCTGGACTTGATATTCCAGGACATCTGCAGATTATCATGTTCAAACTGCTCCGCAATCTCTGTAATATTGTAAAATTTAACCATCAGTGTGGCTACTTCCGAAAATGTATTCGTGCTGGATACATGAGTCTGGGATGCTGACTGCCCGTACAGTTTTCCAGAAAGCAGTGCCGAGTATTCACTGTCTTCCAGAAATGATGACAGCTTATGTTTCTGAAGCTTGCTGGTCTCATCCTGCTTTTTTGTATTCTCCCGCTCTTCCAGAAGTCCCAGTGCCTTGGTAAGAACCTTTACCATCTCTTCTTTTCCCACAGGCTTCAGAAGATAATCCAGGCCGCCGGAAACAAATACACCCTTTACCTTATCAAAGTCATCATAGCCACTGATGGCAATGGTAATGATTTCAGGGTATTCATTCTGCAAACGCTGCAGCAATTCCAGACCGCTCAGAAATGGCATATTAATATCTGTGAGAATAATATCCGGTTTTTCTTCGGCAATCCTCTCTATAACCTCTTCCCCGTCACATGCAGGCTCCAGAAATTCCAGGGAATACTCCTCCCATGGTATCAGGTTCCGGATATTTTCCCTGCTCCAGAATTCATCATCTGCAGCAAGAACCTTATATTTCATATTTTTCATTGTCTCTCTCCTTGCTCATTTTTGAACATTTTCGTAACTATTCAGTAGTCTACTATCCCGCGAGGTGTTTTGGCACGTAAGTACCAAAATCCCGAGACATACAAGCCAAAATGCCATCACCGCAGGTGATTTTTAATGCATTTTGGCTCGTAACTGTGAAGGTACTGAACAGTTACACATTTTCCATATCACCGGAATTCTCCGTAGAAACAGCCGGGACTGTGATCGTCACAGTTGTCCCCTCGCCTGCTGTACTTTCAATATGCAGTCCGTATTTCTCTCCGAAAAGCCTCTTCAGACGCGCATTAACATTCAAGATTCCAATGGAAATGCCGGATTCCACACGTTTCATATCATTCTGATCCAGCAAACGGTTCATAGATTCCGCATCCATTCCCGCACCATTATCCTGAACTGTGATCACCAGATTCTCTTTCACATGTTCTGAACGGATCAGAAGCTTTTTGTCCTTACGGCGGACATTTCTGAGACCATGTGTAAGTGCATTCTCCGCAACCGGCTGGATACAGATACGCGGCATCTGATCTGCCAGTGTATCGCTGTCAATCTGATAATCGTAAGCTATCGTTGAGCCATTTCTCACATCCATAACATAGAGATAATTTCTCACATGCGCCATCTCATTCTGCACAGTGGAAAGCTCATCTGTCATATTCAGACTGTAGCGGAAAATTGCAGACAGTGAATGACACATACCGCTTACCATCGGACAGTTCTGAGCATTGGCAATCCCGCTCATGGTATCCAGTGTATTATAGAGGAAATGGGGATTGATCTGCGCCTGCAGCATTTTGTATTCCGTCCGCTCTACCAGCATTTTATGCTGCAGTTCTTCCTGCGCCATGACCTGCATACGGTCAAGCATTTCATTAAATTCCGTACCCAGCGTAGTCAGCTCCTGGGACCATCCTACGGGCTGCACCCGAAGCTGGGTTTCTCCGTCCTTGATCCGCGTGATAGTGCTGCTCATCTCTTCTACAGGCTTTGTCATCCACTGAGACACAAACAATACGATCACCATAATCGCAAGGATCATGGCTCCCATTATAATAAGAAGTGTTCGGATCAGTGTCTTCTGCGTTGCAGTGAGAAGAGACTGTGAGACAAGCACAAATGCCTCCAGATTATAATTCTCCTGAGACACCTGGATCAGATAATTCCCATCATACTCCTGTTCCAGTTCACCGGATTTATAATGACTTTGTACAACCTTTGCAAGCTGTTTCTGGATTCTGCACTGACTCTCTGAAGCCTCCCCGGTCATTGCGATCACCCGGTCATTTAATGGCTGCAGCCACAGACATACCTGCTCTACATCTACATATTTAGCCATAATAGAAGTAAGTGCCGCACTGTTAATATCACAGACCAGATACCCCAGGGCATTCCTGTCTGCATCATAATTGTGCAGTTTCAGCACAAATCGCACAATATCTTTCTTTGCAGCAGAATTGTGATATCCGGAAATCATCAGATCTGTACGTTTTCCATGCACATAATCATAAACCCGGTCTGAATTATCATCATACTCTGCCTTGTAAATATCTTTGGGATATGTAACTGAATTGTAGCGGTAGCTGCTGATCAGATGATCCTTTGTATCATAAAGATACATGGCAAGAAGCTGATCCTCCTTTGTAAAACGCTTCCTTGCAAAATACCAGCTTCTCCAGTAATAATCCTTCATGCTTGCATCCTTTTCAGCAGCTTCACGCATAGCTGCGATAAGATCCTGCTCACTGTAGATCGTAAGCATTTCCCCTCGTATTGTGTGGATAAAATTAGACAGATCTGTCTGCATTTTATTCAGAGAAATCTCATGATCTGAAATGCTCTCTGCCCGAATCTGTCTGCGCAGGGACTGATGAAACAGAAATGTCTGCAGAAGAAGTGCGAACACTACACTTGCAATGCACAGAACAAGCAGTGCCCTCCGCATTGTCCACCTTTTTTTCATTATTCCTTCCCCCTCATGTCAAGCGGATAAAAATCATCCGCTTTGTTATGCGGCTCTACATCGAATAACTGCTCCACAGTTTATTCGGTTAGATATCTGATAATTCTGTAGCAATTCCTGTAAATTTCACATTCTGATAAACAGATACAAAATGCATTATCTACAAAAAATCGCCATATATCCTTATCATAATTATATATTATCACAATTATAATACAGGAATTTTGCATTGAAAAGCAAAACAGGAAACTTCCATCAAAAAAACAGCAGTAAAGTGTATGTCAATCCAATCCACCTTACTGCTGCCTGTTTTTCCTGATAACATCTAACTCAATATTTGTCAAACAGATATTCACAATCCGCTTCTCTGGCTGCTCATAATTTTATGTTCAGTAACACCTTTTGCGGCATATTTACTTTTCAATATGTACTGCACCTACTGCGCGGATATTCATTGGATATACGTTCTCTTTTCCGGCAAATTCAGAAATATAGGAAACATAGTTCTCTGTTTCTTCTTCCGGCACTACGCACATGATAACACCGGCAAATCCGCCTCCATGGATACGGCAGATACCTTTGCCCAGTTTCTCAAGGAAGAGATCTGTAAGAGCAAGCGCAACAGAAATCTTCTGCTCTGTATATGCTTTGATCGGATAGCAGTTCTGAAGTAATTCCCAGGAAGATTTTCCTGATTCACTGAGTAGCTTCAGTACAGTCTCACCATCTTTCTCTTCAACTGCTTTTGCAGCTCTCTCTACACGTTCGTTCTCTTTGAAGAAATGAATCGCTCTTAAGATTGCTCTGTCATTATCGATCTTATCCATATTTGCAAGCACTTTGTCAAGAGTTGTCTCACAGAGAAGCTCTGCTCCTGCTGCCTTGGCTGCTTCTTTCATTTCCATAGGGATCTCAGAGTATTCTTCACTTAAATCAGCATGACCTTTTCCTGTATTAACGATTACAAGATGATGATCATAATCATGGAAAGAGAAGTTTACTTTCTCATATTTTGGATTCTCTCTGTCTGAGAAGTCCAGAAGGATCGGTCCGCCAACTGCACATGCAAGCTGATCCATTAATCCGGAAGCCTTCAGCCAGTAAACATTCTCAGCATACTGTCCTGCTTTTGCATAGTTGATGTATGTCATTGCACCATCATTAAAGAAATAATTGATGATGGAACATACCAGCATTTCGAAAGATGCAGAAGAGCTTACACCTGCTGCGCGGATTACATTTGTGGTCACATAAGCATCAAAACCAGCTACTTTAAAACCGAATTTCTGAATAGCTTCCACCATACCTGCTACCAGAGATACGGTTCCCTGAGCCTTCGGTACGCTTGCAAGATCATTGATGTCTACGACAACTTCCTTATCATATCCTTCACTCGTGATACGGATAACACTGCTGTTGTTCGGGTAAGCTGCACCGATGGTATCCATGTCAATACTGCCTGCGATTACGCGACCGCCATTATGATCTGTATGGTTTCCGATGATCTCAGTTCTTCCCGGTGCTGTAAAAAATTCTGCTATATCATGATGGTAAATTTCTGCGAAATGATCAGCTACAGCCTGAAAACGTGCTGCTGATTTCTCTGCTTCGCCGTAAATACGTGTCAATTCATTTTTATTTGGAATATTCATTGTAAAAATCCTCCGTTCATTTTTCCGGTCTGACCGCTGATACATAGTTTTATGAGTACTATGTACTGACAATTTTCACGGTTTACAGTGGCAGTGCAGGTGTGAAAACCAGCGGCAGACGGGAATATGTGTATGAAAGTTTGGGAGCAGCCTTATCAGCTACACTCTTGAATTAAAGTATACCCTGCTGTGTCATAAAATTCCTTGATAATCTAAGGGGAAAATAGTAAAATCTTGCGTTTATATCTATATAAGTGTACAATATATTATATAAGTCATCAACAGCAATTTCGCATAACGGTCTTTCTCTGATGCAGCAGGTTGTCTGCAATATTTTCCGGAATTGCTATAAGATAGGATAATTAAAAATCATCATATATTCTCAACGGAGGACGCATGTATAATGGCAGAGATCATAACCGACGGCTCACAGAAAGAACTGAAGAAACATGGCAGTGATGAATTTCCGCTGCTGGTAAGCTATGAGAAACTTTCCGGCTACAAATCCGGCTCTTTTCTCTGGCACTGGCATCCTGAGATAGAAATCACCCTTGTCCTGGATGGACAGATTCTCTATAAGGTAAACCAGTGTACCTATCATATGAAAGCAGGAGATATCCTTCTGGGAAATGCCAATGTACTCCACGCAGGCTTCATGGAAGATATGAAAGACGGCAAATATGTCTCCATCACTTTTCTGCCAAAGATTATCTATGGTTCCT
Source organism: Blautia sp. DFI.6.71 (assembly GCF_020593585.1). Classification (NCBI taxonomy): domain Bacteria; kingdom Bacillati; phylum Bacillota; class Clostridia; order Lachnospirales; family Lachnospiraceae; genus Blautia; species Blautia sp. DFI.6.71. Next base: position 5,856 of record NZ_JAJDMJ010000065.1, on the reverse strand, counting down.
ACGGAAGTATCCTGCGCAGGAAATATGTGGAGCCATTTTTACACAATTTCTCTCTTCCTGCAGTCTACATTGACTATTCGCAGCCCTGGCATGAAGTTTTTTCTGAATATGTAAGAGAAATCATAACTCTGTATGAAGAGAAAAAAGAATTTTACGAACTGGATATCACCGGAACGCTGCAGAAGCTGTGGCGTTGTATGCTGCAGAATCTTCCGGAGAACCTCCCCTATACGGAACACAGCAAACTGGAACGCAACCGTATGCGTGAAATCATGGATTATCTGGAACACAATTACATGAACAAAATCCAGATGAAAGATATCGCAGAGGAAATCCACCTCTGCGAGAGCGAATGCAGCCGGTTATTCAAGAGATACATGAACGTATCCCTGTTTACATTTCTGCAGGAATACCGGGTGGAACGGAGCCTTGAATTTCTCCTCAGCTCCGATGACAGCATCATGGAAGTCGCCCAGAAATCCGGCTTCACAGACTCCAACTACTATGCCAAGGTATTCTCCAGAGTAAAGGGCTGCAGCCCGCAGAAATATAGAAAACAGAATATAAGGAAAGATATGTGAAGTATACTTTATGCTTCTTCCACGATTTTCAAATTCCACGGCAGAACAGCAATGCTTTTTCCATCCTGCACAGATTCCTCTGAAAACAGTTCTGTTCCGTCTGCACCATGATATACAACATTCTGCTCTTCTGCAGAATAATTCAGGATATATCTGACACATTTGCCCAGATCATTGGTTCCTTTTCTTACGATTACCGGCCAGCTATACTCCGGAATTTCAACTTCCGCGCTGTTAAGTGTTTCTGTGAGTACTGCTTTTAAGGTGTTGTTATCTGTCATACAGCCAATGTAGATGGCTGTTCCTTTTCCATAATGGTTCTTGGTGATCGCTGCGTATTCCTTCCAATTATAATGGTCATAGAACGCAAGTACTTCTGCTTCCTGAGGTATTAATAATTCCATGAATACTTTGGCTGATGCTACAGATACATCTGCAGTTTCTTTTGTCACATTTCTTCCATCTATCTCAGATATACTGTTTTCTCCAATGATACTTCCAGTCAGTCCAACGTTCTTCGGGAAAGTAAACTGCTGGTAGTTGATTCCGAAGCAGTTACTTAAAATATGCGGCTGCATTTCATGGCTTACTTTAACATTCTCATTCGCAAATGCGGTCTTGAATGTTGCCACCAGTGTACCGCCATTTGCTGTGTACTGTTTCAGTTTTTCCAACAGTTCATCCGGTGCAGCATAGAGTGCCGGGACAAAGATTGCTTTATACTGATCCAGATTATCTGATTCCGGCCATACGAAATCACACTCAATATTCATCTTAAACAGCGCATCATAAAGCCAGCGTACCACATCATTATATCCAATGCCGTTATCTCCTGCTGCGGTTGCTTCGATTCCAAACCATTTAAGAGCTGTTAATGCTTCATTGCTTACAAGAATGGCAACATCATTTTTCTTCTTCAGATTTACCAAATGGCTTCCAAGCCTGGAGAATTCGTTTCCGATGATGCAGGCTTCACGGTATGGTGCATTCTCCTGCATGTCATGGCTGAGAAGTCCTCTCCAGTATGTCTCAAAAGAATTATGGATAGAATGCCAGTGCCAGTACATCACACTGTTTGCGCCGTTTGCCAGATGACTGTATGCCTGAAGTCTGAGCTGTCCCTTATAAGGAGTCCATCCCGGATATCCCTGTGCTTCTGTTTCCAGAACAAGGTAGTTATCTCTCTTCAAAGAACGTGTCATATCACCGCCAAATGCGATCTCTGCCCCTGTCAGATCATCCTGTGTTGGATGATAAATATCTGTGCCTGCAATCGTCAGTGCCTTCGCTGCATGATAATGGTTTACATCCGGCTGTACTCCATAGGAATATCCCCGCCATTCAAAGTCAAAATTATGAGTGATAAACTGATCTTCTCTGCGGTATTCGTTTACGATATCTGCCTGCCAGCTTAAAAACTCATCTACCAACGTTCTCTGGAACTTCTCAAATTCCGCACCAAGACTTCCATTGATAGTTCCTCTCACGTCCGGGAAATCCTCCCATGCATTGATACGGTTACTCCAGTAATCCAGACCAAATTCATAATTCATGGCATCCAGATCATTATTGAATTTCTTACGGAGGTATTTTACAAATTTCTCCTGAACATTTTTACCTGCTGTCCCGTAATACTTAGTTTCATTATCTACCTGGAATCCAATAACACATTTTCTGTGTGCAGTGCATTCCATTAATTTGCGGATCACACGCTCCGCATAGAAACGATAGACCGGATGAGTGATATCCATGATCTGACGGGCTCCGTAGATTCCTCTGCCCTTTACGGTTTCTGCCATAACATCCGGATGGGATTTCACCATCCATGTAGGGATCGCATATGTAGGAGTTCCAATGATCACATTGATCCCGGCTTCTTCCATTGCGTCCATAACACGTTCCACATGTGAGAAATCAAAAACACCTTCCTGTGGTTCACAGGTGCTCCATGTGGATTCTGCGATCCTTACTGTATTGATTCCTGCCTTTTTCATCATTGCCACATCCTGCTGCAGGCGGTCATATGGCATATATTCATCGTAATATGCTGCTCCGTAGAGAAGTTTCTTCATTAATAATATCCTCCTGACTGATACTCTGACTATAACATTTTTATCAATTTTTCTCTTATATTAATCGAAATTTGCAGGATATGATATCACGTATCTCGGGTAAATATCATTTCTCTCAGATAAATATCATTTATTTGTTTTGCATCCTTTACTCCACAGAAACAGTATTCTGCTCCAGGTATTTCTTCAATGAAGAGACATACAGATTCCCCACCTTACTGAGGATTGAATTCTTTCTGGTAATATAGCCGATCTCCATGTCGCTGTTCTGGTTCTGCTCATCCCCTTCGAAGGGAATTGCCAGATAATCACTGCCATTAAGCTCCTCACAGATAATCCCTGAACACAGGGTATAGCCATTGAGTCCTACCATCAGATTCAGCATAGTCGCCCGATCCGAAGCCTTGACTGTTCTGGAATATTCATTGGTAGACAGAATCTCCTCTGACAAATAAAAACTGCTCTTATCTCCCTGTTCGAAGGACAAGCAGGGGTATTTTGCCAACTGGCTGTAACTAATAGATTTCTCATTTGCCAGTGGATGATTTTTCCACAAATATACATATGCCTGACAGTCAATCAAATGATGAAACTCCAGATTCGCAGAGTGGAGAAGCTTTAGCAGTGCCTTTCTGTTGAAATCACTGAGATAAAGTACTCCCACCTCGCTTTTCATGGTGCTGACGTCACTGATCACATCTGCAGTCTTTGTCTCCCTGATGGCAAATTCATATTCCGACACATCAAACTTCTGCACCATATCCACGAATGCTTTCACTGCAAAAGAATAATGCTGGGTGGAAACGCCGAATTTCTTCTTATAGGAACCACCCTCACTGTATTTCTCAACCACACTCTCATACTGTCCATATATCTGACGGGCATACATCAGAAATTCTGTCCCGTCATTGGTCAGTGTCACACCACGGCCGCTGCGGTTGAATATAATGATTCCAAGCTCCTTCTCCAGTTCCTTCACTGCATTGGTCAGAGAAGGCTGGGAAATATACAACGCCTCCGCAGCTTTATTTAATGAACCGGTTTCGGAAATTGTGATGATATAATTCATCTGTGTTAGTGTCATATGGTTTCTCCCTTATATCATTAATTTTTTCTACAGCAGTCTGAACACCTGCTCTGCAGCTGCAGCCATATTTGCTTTTGCAGTGTCCGGATCCATTGCTTCTTCCAGAGTGGAAATTCCGCGTACAATTGGAAAGAAAGCATCTATTCCTGCTTCATTGCAGGCAACCGCCTCTTTCGTAACACTTCCTGCAAATGCAATAGTTTTTGCGCCATATTTCTTACCAATCTTTGCAACACCAACCGGGGCTTTCCCCATGGCAGTCTGATGATCCAGACAGCCTTCGCCTGTTACAACCACATCTGCATCCTTCATCTCCTCTTCCACATGAACAGCATCCAGAATAAGCTGTATTCCTGGCGTCAGCTCTCCATCCAGATAATTCAGAAATGCAAATCCAAGTCCGCCTGCCGCACCTGCACCTGCCGCTTTCTGATTGTCTTTGCCGATCACTTTGGCAGTAACCTCTGCATAATTTTTCATGCCTGCATCCAGAACCGGAAGCATATCGGGGGTAACTCCTTTCTGAGGTCCATAGATATAGGTAGCTCCCTGAGAGCCGCAGAGAGGATTAGTCACATCACAGGCAATCCTGAAATTACACTGGGAAAGAAGTTCCTTTTTGTCTGAAATTTCTACAGATACAATCTTTGCAAGTGCCTGTCCGCCTTCTCCGGCGTCCTCTCCCTTTTCATCCAGAAATCTGTAGCCAAGTGCTTTCAGCATACCCACTCCGCCGTCATTAGTGGCACTTCCACCAATACCGATAATGAAATTGCGGATCCCCCTGCTGATCGCATGAAGAATCAGCTCTCCCACACCACAGGTGGTAGCTGTCATAGGATCCTTCTTATCTGAAAGTGTGATACCTGCTGCTGTTGCCATTTCCATAACTGCGGTATTACTTTCCCTGAGATATCCATAATATGCCTGAACCGGCTCATGATAAGGACCTGTAACTGTCACATCCACACGCTCTCCCTTCAGGCCTTCGATCAGCGCATCCGTAGTTCCCTCTCCACCGTCAGCCAGCGGCTTTACGACCACTTCTGCGTCCTTCTTTGCTGCAAGAATACCCTCTTTGACAGCCATTCCTGCTTCCATGGAAGTCATACTTCCCTTAAATGAATCAACTGCAACTACAACCTTCATAACTTAAGCCTCCAACTATCCATGTTATTTAAGACGGATGATACATATTATGCTCTTTCTCCAGTTCTTTATAAAGCTGCATACAGTTCCAGTTCTGATTATGCTCCGTCAGAACTGCCTTGTAATCCACAGGTGTACCTGCTTTCCGCAGAGTGTAAAGCACCTGGTCAAACAGATTTCCCGTGATTCCTGCAAGAATCAGCATTTCCTTCTCCATCTGCTCCTGAGGGATCAGCGCTGATGGAATCTGCACCTGAAAAACGTCCTTGACTCCTGCCAGATATCCGATTGGCTGACTATAGTCCTGAGTTTCTACAGTTTTTAAACGTATCTTAAAAGGCAGTAATGCCATCTTTAACTTGCGAAGCTTCTGCTGATCCTGAAAATTTATTAATAAAATAATTGGTTTCATATAAACACTCCTTCTGATACAAGTAAATCCCCACCCACTACTTATTGCTCTTTACAATTGAAGCAGGGACTTCTTTGATTCGGTTAAATAATTACAACTATTATACCCTCTTCACCCGCACCTGACAATCATAATAGCCAGCATAGGACTTTTTATGTCACAGGAATATTACAAAATAATTTCCGGCAACGCAGAAAAACAGGCTTCGATATCTGTTTCATCGATGCCTGTTTTTCTGTGTTACAATTTGGAGCGGCATGGCTTTATCAATTACAAACTATTTCGCAGGATGTTCCTTGAGCATTTCGGAAACACTCCCACTCAAATAAGAAAACAGCGGGAAATATTGTAATTCACGCATTATTGTGGTAAAGTATTGTCGTGTTATTTTTCTGAACCCAGTATCTTATCAAAGCTATAGACCGCAGAATTTTACCAGATCTGCGCATCACTCAATCCGTCTGCCAATATAGTCCTTCGGGTATCAGGAAACGAAAAACAAAGAGGAGGGAACAAATGAAAAAATTCTATTCGTGGTATAAAAAACATATTACC
>NZ_JAJDMJ010000064.1:0-18753 GCF_020593585.1 Blautia sp. DFI.6.71 | reverse complement strand
GGATTCTATCCTTGTTTTCAATCAAGATTGCGAACTTGTTTCGCAATTACCTATAAATTAACATAATTTGTATGATATTCCCTTTAATAGTACAAATCTATTGAAAGAAATTAAAATAAAAATTTTTCCCATCCACTATTATGAAATAATAAAAGCTTTTTTATATGCTCTCTGGCCTTTTCCCTATCAAATTTATGTCTAACCATTTCAAAGAAACCTTCAAAGAAAGAACGGCTCATCATATGGACAAACTCCTCTGTTATCTTCGGTAAACCCGTCTTTTCAGTTTCTATTGTAGTCATATATTTTAAGGTATATTCTGTCTCCAAAGTTGCAAGTTGTTCAATGAATCCTTCATAATGTGTTCCTTTGGATTTACATATAATAAGATAAAACGCATCAAAATTATCATACACATACTCTAGCAGGCTATTACTTAAATCATTTCCGTTTTCCTTTCTGCTATTAATCTGATCTTCCCTGGTATGTGATGAAAACTCTGTTAAGTTTTTAGCAACTCCATTAATGAAAAATTCTGCTTGTTCTTTCACAAAATACTCAAAAAGGCCTTCTTTATTAGAAAATCGTGTATAAATAGATTTCGCACTTGTATTTGCTTTATCGGCAATTCTTCTTATAGAAGCGTCTAAGTAACCATAGCGCATAAATTCTTCTCTTGCTGCCAATATTATATTATCCGTTGCCTTTTCTACCCATAATGCCATTATTTTTTCCTCCAATCAAAACAGTGTTGCATTTATTATATAATTAACTGCACATCCTGTCTATGGATAAAACTTTTTATGGCTATTTCTCCTGTAGTAAAAGTTGCTTGATCAAACCTGTTATTACATTTGGTTCTTTACTTAATACCTCTGCATGACCTTTGTCTGGAACTTCATATACTTGTGGAGGGTTAATGCATTTCTCCTCTACAAGAGGGATAGAATTTTTTGCATAAATCTCGTTCCCACCCAACATAATTACCACATTCATTCTGATTTTTTCAATGCGTTCCTTTATATCATAATCATATGCTACTAAAAAGGCATGATATAGTGCATCGTATGTAATCTCAGGAAAAATTAATGGTTGTAAGACTTTCACATCATCCTTATTTTCATATCCCATATTTTCTTTTATTGGAGAGATCAAATGTTCCCCTTTTAGCAAATTCAAAAACTGCTGCGCCATAATTACTGAAAATTGTTCTGTCATTTCCCCCATTGACTCGTACTGTCCACTATCTAAAATCAAATGTGAAATTATAAGCTGATTTTTCATAGCGATTTCCAGCGCAATGCTTGCCCCTAATGAGATGCCGTACACAACATCAATCTGAGTGATTCCTTTTTCTTTTATTTCATCTAAAATTTCTGTAGCACTTACAGACACAGAACTCATATATTTAGTTGGCTTACGGCAATGTCCCTCTAATTCCGGAAGCAAAATACAATATTGTCCAGATAATGCCTCTATAATTTCTTTAAAACATGTTTCCCAATAAAAACCGACGCCATGAATCAACATAATTTTAGGATTGCTAATTTTCCCAATAATATGTAATTTAGATTGTTCCTTCATCGTATTTGTCCTCCATATCCATTTTCTCTATGCTTTTTTCTTTGATTTGCAACTCATAATGACTTAGTTTACTTAATAATTCGCGGGGGTTAATTATATCCATCGCATAGTAAATTCCCGGGGATAGGTTCTTTTCTATTATTTGTATTACAGTATGCGCTACAATAATTGCACTCATATTACTACTACAATTACTTGTAACTTCTACACTTTTAGTATGCCTTGCCCCGTTACTCACACCAGTTCCCTCTATTTTCATATAGGTAAACTGCTCGCTATTCCCTACATCCGCTCTGGTCATTGAGACTACTTCTTCTACTAATTTGCGATAACTATTCTTATCATTTTGTGCGCTTACCACGGCTACCTGCATTTTCCTAACAATTTCTGGTTTGAATGAAGCATTATACCAATTGGCCTGCTTTAGTGAATAGTACTTCGCTATTCTTTCAGCCTCTACAGTAAGATAATTTTGAAATTTAAATGGTCTTTTATTAATTATTTCCACTATTTCTGTATTATCTCTTATAAGCCTTCCCTTTTCATAATAATGTAATGCTACGCCAAAACCAGATAGATTTGTCAGAATAAAATCTTCAATTGCCGATTGACTAGGCACTTCATTACTAGCACTTAATCCCAAAATCGTTTCGGGTTGATCAAATGATTCACACAAATATCTCATTAATAAACCGCTCATTCCTGGGAAAAAACCACTAGATAAAACAAAAATACCCATTTTAGAAATATCCGCAATCTGTTCTTCTAAAAATGTCTCTCCTGAAGGATCTATATATGGTTTACCTAATTGTCCAGCAATCCTTGCCACTTTCTCTCCATTCAAGTAAGAAGCTCCCGCACAATTAACAATAATATCACATTCTTGACAAAATCTTTCAATCTCCTCTTTTTTGGCTATATCCACTCTTACATACTTACAATTTCTTTCTGATGCTTTAGGCCTTGAATAGTAGGAAATTAGTAGAGGATAGCTTTCTTTCAAAATTTCTACTGTACGGCTTCCTATTGCACCCGTTCCTCCGAGAATTCCTATCCTTTTCATTTGTTCTCCTTTAGTTTTTTATTGCACCGGATAATACTTATTTCATTAGTCATTATCCGGTTGCAACAGAGTATTTTTCTAATTTAGAATTATATTTTGAACAGATGTATAATTTGCATCTATCGGAAAGGTATAGTCTGCTATCTTATCATTATATACAGCTAACTGATGTGTATAAACCAATGGTGTAGTTAAATTCTGTTCCGCTATAGTCGTTAAAACTGTATTATAAATTTCCTGGACTCTAGCCTCATCAGCAGAAGAATCTAATTCTGCAACTAACTGCGCAATTTCCGGTTGCGATATTCCTATCTGCATAACAATAGGATCCATTGATGTTTCCGGATTAATATTAGTAATTACACTAGCCGGGTCATAATATCCGCCTTGTGTTTTAAAAATTGTCAGTCCATAGTCTCCACTTTGAACTAAAGCATACCAATCCATCATCTGTGCTGATTGCGGCGTCAACTCAATTCCTATCTTTTCTGCCTGGTCACAAATATACACCACGAGATCATCATCTGATGCCGATCCGGTTTGGTACAAAAATGCTGCTGACAATTTATTTCCATCTTTTTCTCGAATCCCATCTCCATCATTATCTTTGTATCCCGCTGCATCTAAAAGTTCGTTAGCAGCTTCAATGTCAAATGATACTATTTCCTGCTCTACATCGCAGTAAGGTAATTCTGCCGAAAAGAATGTATCTGCTTTATCATATAAACCACCATATATGCTTTCCGTAATTGCTTCTTTATCAATAGACGCAGAAAGAGCCTCTCTTACCACTTCGTCCCCAAAAATTTGATTACTCAAATTATATCCTACATAATAGCTTTGTAATGAGTTCTCATCGCTCTTTGCGCTAAAGCCTTCCGTCTGACTCATTTCCTCGAAGCTCTCTGCAGATATGTTCTTAATTCCTGAAATATAATCAATCTCACCATTTTTTAAGGCAAGAATCTTTGCATCATTGTCAGCGATATACTTAATAGAAAAACTGTCTACCTGTGGCGTATTCCCCCAGTAATTAGGATTGCGAACAAAATCCCACGTTTGCCCATCATTACTGCCTTCATACATATAAGGACCTGTTCCATATGTCGCTGTCCTAAAAGATTCTTTTGCTTTCAATTCATCATCAAATTGTTCTGAAGATACAATTCCATACGGATTTGTTAAGCACAACTCTCTCAATGTATTATAATATGGCTGTTTTAAATGCAATTCTACGGTATAATCGTCTATCACAACTGCATCTTCTATGATTGTCGATAATTTTCCATAGCTACCGTTATACTGCCCAAGATTGACCGGCACTGCCAAAATTGATTTAGCTACATCTTCTGCTGTCAAATCTGAGCCATCTGAAAACTTAATACCTTTCTTTAAGTTAAATGTATATGTCTTTCCATCTTCACTGACTTTCCAGTCTTCTGCTAAAACTCCAGATATTTCTCCCTCCTCGGTATATTCCACTAAAGTGTCATAAAAATTTGTAAGATAATAAGTAATATCATACCCCGTAGAACTACTTACTTCTGGAGTTATAATTGTGTAAAAATATTCAAATGTCCAGCTTTCAGCTAAATTTAGATGAACATTTTCCGTTTCCTTTTTATTATTCCTTGTTTCAATATTTTCTGAGCTTTCCTTTGTTTGGTCTGTATCTGTAGTCCCAGCACACGCTGTTAACGATAATGCCATGCTTGCGGCTAATAAAATTGTTGCCATTGTCTTAGTCTTCATCGAAATTTTCCTTTCTTCTTAGTTCTTATCTATAGTATGTCACTTGCTGAAAGTAAGCCCCTGCTATAAACATCTTTAAAAACTGACGGATCTCCCGCAAAAGAAACCGCTTCTATCAGCTTAGAATTTCTCATTACCATAATATAATCTGCCACTACAACGGCAAGTTCCATATCATGCGTAATAAATATCAAAGTAAATCCTACTTTGCTCTGAAGTTCTATAATTTCTTCGATAATTTTCTTACGTAATGGTAAATCGAATCCATTTGTCGCCTCATCAAATATTAAGCATTCCGGTTCGGCTGCTAATGCCCGTGCTATTGCGACCCGTTTTTGTTCACCACCAGATAACTCAGGTGGTAATCTGGTATAATAGCTAAATGGTAAATTACATAATGCCAACAGCTCCTCACATCTTTTCTTTCTGTCGAGTTTAGACATATGAAAAAAGCATTTTAATGGTTCCTCAATAGATTTACCAATTGTCATTTTAGGATCTAATGCTGAAGCTGAGTTCTGTTGAATTATTTGTATTTTTTTAAAATGATTTTTGTTTATCTTTCCTTTTTTACTAAAAACAGGCTCTCCATCTATCAAGACATTACCACTATCTGGTTTTTGAATTCCTGCCACTATTCTAGCTAGGGTTGTTTTTCCTGATCCGGACTCACCTACGATTGCATATCTCCCTCCTCTTTTAAAAGTAACATTAATGGTCGATACTGCCGTAAATTTACTTTTAATAAAATTTCCTTTTGTAAAAGAACAGCTCAGGTCTTTTATCTCTATCATTCATACCACCTTTCTTTCTAAATGACATGAGTTTAAGAGATATTCTGTGTATTTTTCTCTAGGGTTAGATAATACAGTTTTCGTTTCTCCATATTCTACCATTTTACCTTTGTCTAAAATGAATATTTGATTTGAATATGATGCTGCTTTCAAATCATGTGTAACAAACAAAATTGACATTCCTTCTTCACATAAACACCTTAGTTGTTCCATTAATTCTTTGCGATTACACGCATCAATAGCTGTTGTCGCTTCATCAGCCACTAAAATTTTAGGTTTATTAATTAATGCAGCAATTATCATGAGCCTTTGGAGCATTCCCCCAGACATTTCAAATGGATAACCTCTTAAAATCCGTTCCCCATCTTCCAGTCCAAACCTTTGCAACATATCTATAAGAATATCTCGTATATCTCTTTTTGATATTCTTTTTTGATGTTGTAAATAAGTCTTCCTCAATTGCTTTTCTAATTTAATTGATGGGTTAAATGCTGTCATGGGATTTTGTGCAATAAAGCAAATATCTTTTCCATATATCTGCTCTAACATTGTGTGTGACATTTCCAAAAGATTTGTTCTATTATAAAAAATTCCTCCTTTAATCTTGTAAGTAGTTCCAAGGAGTCCCATAATAGCTCTACAAATCGTCGTCTTTCCTGCGCCGGAGCCTCCAACTATAGAAAGCATATTTCCTGGTTTAACCTGAAATGAAATATTCTCTGTTACCGCTCCTCCTTCTGCAAAAGAAATTGTAAGATCCTTTACCTCAAGAGACACGAATCTTGTCCTCCTTTCCAATAATATCTCTCAATCCTTCTCCTAACAAATTAAAGCCTGCGCAGCATACTATTAAGCAAATCCCTGGATAAATAATTAATCCAGGATTTGTATAAATACTATTCCTAGCCTCATTAAGCATCGCTCCCCATTCAGGAGTACCCGCAATAAGTCCCACACCTAAGAATGCAAAACTAGATATTGACATAATAGCTGTTGCTATACCCGTGGTAAAATAAACAATAAATTGTGGTAGTACATTGGGTATCAAATGTCTCACTACAATCTGCAAATCAGAAGCTCCTGAAACCATTGCTGCTTCAATATATTCCTTCCCACATTCTATCTTTGCATATGAACGTGCCATACGTAAAAACCACGTCATCATAGAAATTCCAATAGCAATAATAATGCTCGCTACGGAATTATCCACAGTAGATACTAGCGCCATCGCCACAACTAACAATGGAAATGCCATTAAAATATTGCATATCAATCTTACAATTTCATTAGCAACTCCACCTTTGTAACTTGAATAACAACCTACAAACAAAGCAATTATTGCCAAAAGAACTAGTATTGGTATAGACAATGCCAATGAATAGCGTGCTCCATATATCAACCTTGACAATTCGCATCTCCCCATTTGATCACATCCAAGTGGGTATTCTCTTGATGGTAAAGCATTTTTCATAGAAAGGTCTGTAGCATTCGGATCATTAGGTGCTAAAATTGGTGCAGCAATAGCTAGCAAGACAAATATTCCAATTAAAGCTAATCCTATAATTATCTGTATTTTCTTTTTCACACTATTTCCCTCCTATATGCCGGACAAAGGACACTTGAGATAATGTCAGCCATCGTATTAAAAAGAACAAATAAAATAGCACACACTAAGACTGATCCTGAAATCCCATAAACATCCATACTTTCACAAGATTCCATTAGATACATACCTAAACCATCAATTGAAAATACACTTTCTACCAAAGCTGATGTTCCAAAAAGAGCCGCACAATACTGTGCAAACAGAGTAATAGCTGCCGGCAAAGCATTTTTCAGTACTTCTCCAAAAATAATCTGTGTGTTTGAAAAGCCTCTAGCTCTAGCATATGTAACATAATCACTCTTTAATTCGCTTAATATGGAAGCTCGTAATACTCGTACAGCAATACAAATAATCGGAACTGCCATTGCTACAGACGGGAGTATTAAAGACTTTATACTCCCGTCTGAAATAACATTAAAAATAGGAATCTTAACAGCTAATGCTGTTAACAAAATTAATGCTAACCAAAAACTAGGGACACATATACCTATAATACAAATAATTCGCATTAAATTATCAAAAATACCATTATTACTAATTACAGAAATTGCAGAAAAAATGACCGTAAACAAAACAACCCATAACATCGACATCATAACCATTGTACAAGTAACCGGAATTGTCTCCTTTATATTATCTATTACCGGTTTCCGATTAGTTATTGCTATTCCAAGATCGCCTTTTATCACATCAGATATATAGCTAATGTATCTTTCATGAAATGGTGCATCCAATCCAAGGTCTTCTCTAACTGCTTGGATTTGTTCTTCCGTTGCAAACACATTCTGTTTCCGAACAATCATTTCTGCCGGATCTGTACCAGTAAAAAGTTGCAAGCAAAAGCTTAATGTTACTACCCCAAATACAACCAGCACAACTCCGATTATTTTTTTAACGAGTATATTTTTAAGACTGCTTACGTTCATTCGAACCTCTCACTTTCTAGTTCATTTAGTATATGAAATCTAAAATTTTTGGTAAATTTTTCTTCAAATTATCTCCTACTATACAGTCAAAATGTTGCCCCGAAATAATATCACTTCTGTAATTTCCTATAATGTAGGGCTTCCATATTTCGAAATTTTCCCCGAAAAATTCTTGATAAAAGCTTGCATCTTGCTGTTCGCAGGAGAAAACTCTCACGTTTCCACCATAAGGTCTAGGTTCATGCGTTGCCACGCAGCCAAAGTTCTGTGAAAAAATATTAAATAATGTATTTAACATTTTTCTCTCATGCTCCATTAATTCTGCATCTCGTCTATCAATTGAAGCATATAAATTATTTAAGCGTTCCGATAAAGGTCTGTTTGACAAACGTTTAAATTCTTCCGCAACGTTCTGGAATTCACCGGTCAGATTACACAACGCTTCCGCCGTTATCTCTCCATTTCCTTCAGTCACAATATAATTAATACACTTTTCTAAAGTTTTTTCCGGCGTCGTATAACCAGCTTTATTAACATCTGCATTAATTAATTTTGCGAATGTGCGTTCGAGCAATAGTTCATTTTCAAGACTAGTCCTAAGCGCTTTATAATAAATTTCATCTGGCAAATCACTAAACGTTGTATTCTTCTTTCGCCGCTGCATTGTCGCACTTATCAAGGTAACATCCGACACTTTTAAACCATTCTCTGTTAGAAATTCGGCCGCCTCTAAAGCAATCAGACCTCCAACACAATGACCAATCAATATATAATTAGAATAACCTAAAGCCTTCAAAATTTTCCCATATTTTTTACCAAGCACCTTAAAAGTATCTGCAGTTTCTATTGCCATATATTCAGCTTCATTTCCAAATGAAAACCCTAATACACTTTCATTTTCTTTACAGTCTGCCTCTATACAGGAGAGCAGTTCTGTATATGCTGACAAGGTTCCGGTTCCTGCATGGAAAAGCACTTTTGCCACTGATTGTTCTACTGGATAACTGCTATCTTTTAGCTGAATCAATGAAGGATCAACAAAAGACTCTCGTTCTTTTTGATACCTTTCAATTTTCTCTGCTAATTCTTTAACCGTAGGACTTTGCATCATTTCTGTCAGTAATGCGCTCCATTCCCATTCTTTAGCTTCCGGTATTTCTTCTACAATCTTCCCCACTACCTGGGCAATTAGTAGAGAATCCCCTCCTGCTTCATAAAAATTATCATTTCTTCCTAAACTCTCTAGTTTTAATTCTCTTTTCCATATTCTAGCAATCGCTCTTTCTAATTCATTCTGTGGCATTTCCTGCGTACCTGTATCACTCCGATTAATATTTTCACTACTTTCAAGGAGTTTACGAATTGACGCTATATCCACTTTTTTATTAGTTTCTGTCAAAGGAATTTCTGGAAGAATAAGGATTTCATTCGGAACCATATATGGTGCGAGTACTTCTGATAAATGTTGCTTTATATCTGCTTTTTCAATGCTTTCAAATTCTCCCGCAAACCTTGTAATATAAATAGTCTGTCCCGACAAGTCTAACACGCTCTCTTTTCCCGGGAACTGATATGTAATTTCACCTCCATGCTTTCTAATAATATTTTCCCACTGTTTCCTACTAAAAAATGTTTGTTCTTCATTCGCACGTTCATCTTCAAATCCAGTCAAACCGTCTTTAAATTCCATAGAAGTCAACAGCATATAACTCATTCTAGTTTCCTCTAAAATAATAATAGTTCCCTGTTGCCTTAGCATATTTCTTAAATTAGGAATAACCTCATGAACATTTTTGGAATTATGCAATACGTTAGCACATAATATTATGTCAAAAGAAAAAGCCTCAAATCCCTGTGTAGTAAAGTCTTTATTAATATCAAAAATTCCATATTTGACCCATTTATATTGTCCAAAGTTTTTTTGTGCATTATTTAAAAAGAATGTAGACAAATCGGTAAAATAATATTCTACATTAAACTCTGTAAGTTTCGGTATTATATCTACCGTTGTCCCTCCAACTCCAGCACCTACTTCCAAAATGCGTACTTTCTTTTCTGGATTTTCCTTATATGCCCTTTTACATAAATATACGATTTCTTCTTCTGCGATTTTATTATGCATCCTATTTATTTTATTATCATGATACGCTGCCATCGCAGGTGTTACATCTCCTTTAGGGAACAAAATATTTAATGGATTTTCATTTCCTTTAATCATTTCTGGTAACAGTTCACTAGAAACCTTTAAATACTCAAAAAATTCCTTACTATAATGAAACTGCTCCTCAATTATCGCAAATTCCCTCCACACTTTTTCTGTGTTCGGTTCATATGCAAATTTCTGAAGCCTATAACGATCTTCTGCTTTAGTAAGAATTCCTTCTTCCGCCAAAACTTTTAGCCATCTTTTTGTTAATTTGTAGAGTTTTTCCGGTATTCCTATCTTTTCTACAATTTCTTCGAATTTATATTCTTTTGATTTCTCTGTAAAAATACCGTTAACTTTAAATATGTTAAAAATATCATTGATAACAACCTGTTCAGACTTTCTTATCCATTCACTAAGCAGCGTTTGGTCAACCTCTTTCTCAAACTTATCGCCAAACTTTTTCAGTATCGAAGTTTCTTCCTTATTTTCTACATGGCCACTCTGACTTTTTTTCTTTCTTGGAGATATAGCCGCACTAATCTTCAGTTCTTCCGAAGGCGTTCCTATTGTTAAAACTGCCGCAGAATGAACTTGTGGATATTCAAGAAGCGCTGACCTAATTTCTGCCAACTCTATTCTATGTCCATGCACTTTAACCTGTTCATCTCCCGATTCACGTCCACCGAACATAATCTCTCCATCGCTTCTATAATGTCCCCTGTCTCCTGTCCGGTAAATTCTTTCCCCTGTAGTCGGCAAATGTACATATTTCTTATTTGTAAGTTCTTCATCATTCAAATACCCTTGGGAAAGTCCCATTCCCGCTATGTATAAATTTCCTTCGACATAATCTGGGCATTCTCTCAAATTCTCATCTAACACAAAAAATTTTTGGTTTGCCATAGGTTGACCATACGGTATAGCAATTGGGAATACCTCTCCTCTCTTAACAATATACCGGATAGACCAAATACCACCTTCTGTTGCTCCTCCTTGATTAACTACTACTGCATTTGGAAAAATTGCATTAATACGTTCTGGTAAATTCTTAGGTGGCCAATCTCCTGACATTATAAACAATCGTGCATACTCTGATTTCTTCATGTTCTCTACTGATTCGGCATATCCAACAATCATCTGAAGTTGTGCTGGTACAGCATTTATAATACTTATTCTGTGAAGCACTATTAAGTCATATAAATACTTAGGATTCTTTAATCCGTTAGATTCGGGTAATACTAGGGTTCCCGCCACTAGAAAACTACCAAATATATCGGCTACCGATAAATCAAATGACAAATTCGCGAGTCCTAAAAAGACATCTTTCTCTGTAATTGAGTGCGTCGAAACAACATCGTAAATTGTATTTATCGCAGCTCTATGTGACATAATAACACCTTTAGGTTCCCCTGTAGTGCCAGATGTAAATATAATATATGCTGCTCTGTCATACTCTCTGTCTGTTTGATAATCCAAAGGAAGCTCTTCATCAGGACGAAGTTCCATAAGGTTATAATTCTTGCATACTCTCTGCATTTCTTCATCTTTCGTATCTGATAAAAGAATTTTTATATTTGCCGAATTAATAATTTTCTTTTTCCTTACATTAGGTTGATTAACGTCAATTGGTACATATGTCGCTCGTAGCAACAACGTTGCAATGACGGCAGAAATTTGCCATTCATTTTTATCAATATTAATTCCAACACAGTCACCTTTCACAATACCATTGGTTCTTAATAGCTTCACAACAGAAAATACATATTTTGATAACTCTTTATATGTAAATTCTCCTCCAGAAGTAATCAAAGCTGTCTTATTCGGATACTCTCTAACGGCTCGTAAAAATCCATCTTCCATCATCTGTATTTTAAATGGTCTTTCCGTATCATTTATCTTCTTTCTGATTTGAATTGTATTCTCTGGTAAAGAAAGGGGGAATCTTTCTTTTAAAATATCAGTTCTTTTTTCTATAATAGAAGAAATCAGCTTTATAAAACACTCAAACATATCCTCTATTACATTATTCAAAAATACCCCTTCCCTAATATCCCAGTTTATTTTAGCCCCGCCTTTTTCATCCGCTACCTGACAATCAATATAGACTTGTGGCGTCTGACTAATCCTATATTGTATATTCCATTTTTTCGTTGCATCATCTTCTCCAGCAAGTCCTACGGTACTTGTAAAAACTACTGGCATAATAGTATTTTTCTTTCGCTCTTTTGTAAGTTTTCTTAATACCTCAACACCAGAAAAAGCACTATTTTCCAAATCTTTCCACAAATCTTGTTGTATTTTCTTCCCTCTTTCAATAAAGGCTTTTGTATAATCCATTTCAATAGAAAGAACGTCTACTTCCGTAAAGTCGCCTACGATAGTATCTATATCCGAAATAATTCTTGGTCTATTAAAAATAGTCGTATTAATACAAAATTTTTTATTTTGAGACCACATCGAAATAACTTCTGCCAGCGCAGTTAATACTAATGTTGAAGATGTTATATTATACTCTTGTGCAACTTCACAGAAATTTTTCCATTCTTTTTCTGATATAAATAACTCTTTTTGCAAAAAACGATGTCCCGACAAACCACTCGTTCTAATAATCGGTAATTCTGGAGCATCTCCCATTACCTTTATTTTTTCTTCCCAATACTCTAGTGCTGCTTCTCGTTCCTTTGTCTTTTTATTTCTTTGTTTATCCTGATATATTAAAATATCTCTATACAGACTTGTTTCTTTCACTTCCATATCTGGTTTTCTGTATAATTTTTCCAAATCGTTTAAAATAATATTCATACTAAGAAAATCAGCTACTAACATGTCTAAAGAAAAATGAATAACGCTTCTTTCATTTTCAATAGAAAGTCCCAAATCAAACATCGGCCATATACCTAACTCATACTGTTTATTCGATAATTCTTCTCTTAATTCTACCCTTTTTCTTTTTCCTATCTCCTCATCTTTTCGCAAATCAATGAAAATAATATCTTGTTCTGGAACTTCTTCCTGGACAATTTGATAACCAACATCATAAATAATAGCACGGAGCATATCGTGTTTTTGAATTACCCGATTCCATGCCTTCCTTAACTGTTCTAAATCTAAAATCTCGTCAAAGACCATTTCAAGATATGCATGGCATCCTACCCCGCCTAATTCATAGGCCTCATTACGCCCCATAACATATGAGTTTTGAATATCTGTTAATCTAAACTTTTCATATCTTTCTGCCAAATTTACTTCATATTCAACTTTTTGTTCGTTTAAATATTCAATAAGCTCAACCTTATTTTGTACTAATATCTCTCTTATTTCATCTGTCATCTTACCCTTGGGTGCCTTATACTTTAATTTATCTTCCTCCGCCCAAAGAATAATTCCTTCCATTGTAAGGTTCCTAATAATTTCACTAATGTTCATAAGTATTTTTCTCCTAAAATATTATTTCCACTCTAAATTACTTCTACTTCTGTTTCTTCTTCCATTTCTTCAATAGCCTTTGCTAATTCTTTTAAAGTAGGAAAAGTGTATAGTAAACCAGTTGATACATTAACTGGAATGCTAATCATTTTCTCAATTTCAGTTACAATAGTAACTGCTTTTAAACTATCGCCTCCTAATCTAAAATAGTTATCATTTCTTGATATTTTTTCTTGTTTTAGAACTCTCTTCCAAAGTTCTGATAATTTCCTTTCCCATTCTGTTTTTGGTAAAATGCAATCATTTTTTATATATGATTCCTGCAATTTATGAATCATTTGCTTTTTATCCGGTTTTCCATTTCTCATTTGCGGAATCTCTTTTGAAAAATAATACTTTTCTGGAATCATATATGATGGAAGATGCTTTTCAAGTTCTTGTTTCACTATATCAACGTCTAGCTGTGACTCCACAACAAGGTATGCTGCTAACTGTTTTTCTTCCTTGTCAATAATGCAAACAAATGCCGCTAAAACATATGGGATTTTTTTCAAAGCCTGTTCGATTTCTCCTAGTTCTATCCTATATCCTTTTATCTTTACCTGATTATCCATTCTTCCTAAAAAATTTAAGATTCCATTTTTCCCAAAAGCTCCTCTATCTCCCGTTTTGTACCATCTAATCACATCTTGCACAAATTTCTGATAAGTAAGTTGCTCATCACCACAATATCCTTTTGCTACTCCTGCACCTCCTATCCATAGTTCTCCTGGTACATAGTCAGGGCATAATCTTTCAAATTTATCAACAACTTTATACACTTGCTTCTTTAATGGGAATCCATACGGAATAGTTTCCCATTCTTCTGGTATACTATCAGTTGTTATCAAAATATAATTTGACCATATACCCCCTTCCGTTGCTCCTCCCATTATTAATAGCATTACATTTTGAGTTAATTTTAAAAGTCTCATTAAAAGTGTACGAAAAACCCAGTCACCCGAAAGCATTACTGCTTTTAGGAAAGATAACGCCACAAACCGTTTACTTTTTTCCGCCATAGTTATACACATATCTAATTGTATGGGAGTAGAATTCCATAGTGTAACACGATATTTCTCCATAAGTTCTAGCCAAACGTCCGGACTCCTATATGTTTCTTCATCTAAAACTACAAGTCTACCACCTTGTCCTAAAAGAGCAAACAAATCAAATACAGACAAATCAAAATCTATTGCCGAAACCATTAACAACGTATCCGATGAACTCACATGGATTTTCTCAACTACATCATCTATCGTATTTTTCGCAGCTGCATGACTCTCCTCAACTCCTTTAGGATCCCCAGTACTCCCAGAGGTCATGATTACATATGCACTGTCGCGCGGAGATCTTAACACTGGTTCTAAATTTTCTATTCTTTCACCAATTTCATCTGTATATATATAAGATAATCCCTCCTCATTCAAGCAGCACCTATCAAAAGTGTCTCTATTAGTTACAAATACTTTGACTCCAACTTTGCTACATATTTGTCGTCTTCTATTGGCTGGTTGATTTATTCCTATTGGAACGTATACGCCACCTGCTATAAGAATACCCAAAATCGCATATATTTGTTCCACCCCTCTAGGTAATACTATGCCTACATAGTCACCCGGGGCAATTCCATTTTGAATTAATTGTCCCGCTATTTGTCCACTTTTTCTGTACAACGCCTCATAAGAAATTGTTTTCCCAGAACTTCCTTCAATAAGTGCAACTCTTTCAGGTCGTTTCTTTACCCACTGAATATAATCTGAATAAAGCAATTTCGAAGAACACTCTAGTGGTAATATATCCATAACTTCTTTCTGCCGTTGCCTTTTCTGTCTTTCCGGCATGACATCCACAATATCCTGCCATGCTTTCCTCTCTTTTAACGAACTTAATAGTTTAACATAGGCCTCGAACATATCGTCCAGCAATCGTTCCGGAAACAATTCCTCAACTGCATCCCAACACAATATCAAATCTTCATCTTTAACATATATCTGAAAATCCAACCACACCTGCGGTGTTTGCGAAACCATATAACTTATATCTCCAAACATCTTTCTTGATAATTCCGTTTCCAATGGAGTATCTACATTACACGCAAACACTACAGGAGCCACCTGTCCAGAACCCCCTGTTTTTTTATGGATTTCTCTTTCTATTGCAACAGCGGAATAACTGCTATGTTCAACATTTTCAAGAAATGTCTTATGTACCCTTTTGATTGTATCTTGAAATACTTCTCCTTTTCGTCTCTTAAACTCCAGCAAAAGTAAATTCGTAAAATCTGCAATCATCTCTTGAACATCTGCATTTTTTACTTCTCTATTAAACAGCGGAATATTAATCAAAAAGGAATCCTGGTTACACCACCGTTCAAGAACCAATACATAGCAAGCAAGAAGCACCATCGAAGGTGTCGTTTCCTTTTCCGCACAAATTTTCTTAATCTGTTTCCATTCGCTACCATTGACAATTTTCTTTCTGCGTTTAAACTTCGGAAAGTCAATCGTTTCCGGCCGCTTTTTCAACGGTAATTTAGGTGTTAATTCCTCAAGATCTGCTATTTTTTTATCCCAAAACTCTTTGTCCTCAGTCTTTAAAATTTCTCCAACTTTTTTCTCTGTTAAATATTCACGGAAAGTATATGAAACATCATTCGAAAACACCTTGCCATTGTAAGCTTCCGCCAAGTCTCTAATCAAAATACTTAGACTTAATACATCCGCTACTAACAAATCAATATCCAAAATCATTCTATGTCTCTTTTTAGGAAGTTTTACCAATGTTAACCCCGCTACTTCTCCCTTTTCAATATCTAGTTTACGATGTGATATACTATTTCTTATAGATATTAATTCACGCTCTATTACTTCTTTCGACTGTCCTTGCAAATCATATATGTTTGCCTTAGCAGAATATGGATGTGTTAAAATTTTCTGTTTTCCGGTCTTTGAAAAACTAGCCCTAAGCATTGGATGATGATATTGGATGTTTTTCCATGCCTCATTTAATTTATCTAAGTCTATGTTATATCCTTCAAATTCAATATATGCATGGCACCCCACGCCACCTAATGGTTGATTTTCATCTCTGCCACTCCAATATGCATACTGAACATCCGTAAGCTCAAATTCTTCATTTTTATCGTCTAAATGCAAGTTGCTTTTCTCACTACTCACACTTATTTCAGCTTCATCAATCATAGAAAACCATCGCGACAAAATTGGTTCTAAGGCCAGTTTCGAAAACGGAATACGCATTCCAAATTTTCTCAACTGATTTGAAATCTGCATAGTTATGATTGAGGTCAATCCGCTATGCATTAAATTTTCTTTTTCTTTTATCTCATTTACTCCTAAAGAATCTTTTAAATAGTCATGCAGAAATATCTTAGCTTCCTTTTTTAATAATTTTTTGTCCATTTTATTCTCCATTTTTATCTAATCTAAAATTTATTTTACAAATTCTTTCACTGCCTCTATCGTTGCTTTACGGTTTGTATTCACAAACATATGCGCACCTGAGATATATTTATAACTAAATTTTCCAGTCGTATATTCGCCCCATTTCAATAGCTCCTGCAGTGTCAGTTCCGGATCTTCCGTACCCATCAAAGCTAAAATAGGACTATCTATTTTTTTCACATCATTCTTCTTATATGTTTCATCCATTTTAAAATCAGCTCTCAACATTGACATAAAAAATTTTAACAGATTCTTATTCTCTAATATTATCTTTGGTGTTCCTTCAAATCTGGCAACTTCCTTAGTAAATTCAGAATCATTCAAATAGTGTATCGGTTTTTTTTCACGAAAACATGGCGCTTTTCCTGCTGAAACAATAACTCCAGCTGGTTGATACGGATATTGACTCTCTTTAAGCAACAACGCTAATTCATATACTACCTTAGTTCCTAAGCTATGCCCAAATAAATAATATGGCTGACCGTTTGAAATGTGTGGTTGTATAGCATAAAAAATTTCTCTGGTTAAAATATCTATATTATCAATGGGAGACTCTTTAATCCGTTCTTCTTTTCCTGGATAATGCGCAGGTTGAATTTCTATATTTTTGAACTCTTTCTGCCAATCCTTAAATGCTGATGCACCTCCACCTGCAAATGGAAATATAAAAATTTTAGGCTTTTTCCCCTCTTTGTATTCAAAATACTTACCAGACATAAAATCTCCCTTCTAGGTTAGTTTTTACTAACTTTCATATATTATATCACTATCGCAACAGTGTTGCAACAGGTTTTGATAGTTTATTTTTATGCAATATGTAAGATTACAATACATGCATTGTAAATATGACACATGATATGAGTTTTCGTCTATCGCCTATCCGATGTGCTAAATATTACGGCGTTTCTAGTACCACACAGGCGCGAATATGTCTACTGTTGAAAAGCGCTTCTTAAATAATTCCTAGAGTTCTCTCCGCAACTGCTCTATCCCCTTACTTATCTTAGCCAGCATACCCCAGAGGAACCAACACTTATTTCCGATATGTAACCTTACAGTCCGCTTTCTAAGTCAAACTCTGCCAGAAAGATTATCCCCGCTCCGGCTTACACCACTTGCGAAACCTTCCCAATCCAAAATATTCTCCTTTCTACCCGCAAATGACCTATCCCGGGCAATAAGTTCAAATCGCTGTAAAATTCGTTCCAATTTCCTGCTTGGTAGACTATGCTGAAATCCAAAAACTTTATCAATATACTATATAGCACTATATGAAAGCTTTTAAGGAACATAACACCTATCTATCTTTCAAAATCAAAAATGATTTATTTTTCACTGCTGGAATTATCAAACATTTTAGTACGGATTCTAAACATTCTCCTTTTTTTACGCCACTTCATTTCCCCCTACAAATATGTTAATAAACTATGAATCTTTCTCTTCTTTATATTGACACTCTTTTCTTTTTGGGATATTTTATATATTATTTACTATATTATATTTTATACAAAGTGAGGTCAGGATAATGAAATCGCAACACAGTTCCACTAAAAATCAACTTCTTTCTGTTGCTAAGGCTCTTTTTTTTAAAGATGGATTTGAAAATACAACAGTAAGAATAATTTGCGAAACCTCTGGACTTACAACAGGGAGTTTTTATTATTACTTTGAAAGCAAGCATGCTCTCTTTTCTTCTATCGTTTCAGAAACAGCTAACTTACTTGAAAACGATATCTTAATTCTATTGCAACAACGACTATCTGATGCTATAAATAAATTTGAATATTCCGCCAAAATATCAAATATTTTATTTCCCCAAAAAACCGAAGTTCTTTTACTATGTTCTCACGCTCAAGGTAGTTCTTATCAGAATTTTTCTAAAGAATATGTAAATAAACTAGTACTGCATCCGGTTAGTTTCTAAACTATAACCGGATACAACCTGGCCAA
>NZ_JAJDMJ010000063.1:0-19018 GCF_020593585.1 Blautia sp. DFI.6.71 | reverse complement strand
GTCCGGGCAAAAAGAATCGCGGGGCACGCGAGGATAGCTTGTAGATACTTGGCTCAGTAGAGGAGTCATTGAGCAAGAAGCCCCCACTTCAAAATCTGGGATTTAAGTGGTGGGAGCATGTCACGAAAATATGGGTTGGAAAATAGTCACAGCCACTCTGTGATTTATATGCCAGGTGGATTCCACAATTGACTGGAAAGAAAATCAGCTTACAAAACGGGTGAAATCTCAATCGGAATTGACCGAGCTGAAAGCGAGGGATACTTCTTGTCCGAGGGGCAAGAAGGTGGAACTAAAAATAATTAGAACAATCGGAATTTGTAAAGGAGTGAAATTGTCGTTATGAAGGATATCAAAACCACTTGTAAAATCGCATTAGTACAGGCAGAGCCTGTTATGTTCAGCAAAAGCGCATCACTTAAAAAGGCACTTCAATATATTTGTGAAGCAGCAAGCCAAAAACCGGATTTAATTGTTTTCCCGGAACTGTTTATTCCGGGATATCCTGTTGGAATGAATTTCGGTTTTAGCATGGGAAAACGAAGCGATGAGGGACGAAAAGACTGGAAACGATACTACGATGCCTCTGTTGTTGCCGGAGATTCGGAGTTCCAACAACTCGCAGAGGCAGCCAAAAAAGCGGAGGCATACATCAGCCTTGGATTTTCCGAGCGAGACGCTGTTAGTGGAACGCTCTACAACAGCAATGTCATTTTTGAACCGAACGGGTCATATAAGGTACACAGAAAGTTGAAGCCCACAGGCTCTGAGCGTGTTGTATGGGGAGATGCGAATAAGGATTATTTCCCTGTTACTGAAACACCGTGGGGACCAATCGGCAGCATGATCTGTTGGGAAAGCTATATGCCGCTTGCTCGGGTAGCGCTCTATCAAAAGGGAATCACCATTTATATTTCGCCAAACACCAATGACAATCCAGAATGGCAAGCCACTATTCAGCACATTGCAATCGAGGGGAAATGTTTCTTTGTAAATGCTGATATGATTATCAGACGCAGTTCGTATCCTTCTGACTTGTGTGAGCGCAATATCGTATCGGAACTTCCGGAATTTGTGTGCAGAGGCGGAAGCTGCATCATTGATCCGTATGGTCATTATTTGACAAAGCCGGTTTGGGATGAAGAAACCATCATCTATGCAGAGCTCGATATGAGCCTGCCTGCCGCCTGTAAGATGGAGCATGATGCGATTGGACATTATGCACGTCCGGATATCCTTGAACTTAAAGTCAACGAAAAATAATAGTCTGTTGGCTCATCAACTTCCAGTTTACAGAACTGAATCAAAAGAGCTCGAAGGAGCTCTTTTTCCTTTTTTATAATAGTATCATTATGGTATAATAGAGACATTAAAATCGTAATTTGTAGGAGTAGGCTAAAAACCTTTATAAAGAATGGTTTATACCGAAAGAGAATTTTTCTACAGAAATGAACGAATTGACTGGGAGGCTTTGAAATAAAAATGTCAGATAAAGATAAAAAAACATTAGCTTTGCCAGCGAGAATTATTATTATATTTCTCATATGTACAGCAGATATTTTAGTAGCCGCTTATTTTATTTATACATGGAAACAAAATGGTACAGTCGTTGTAGTCAGAAATGCATCTGATAATATTTTTGGTATTTTTCGCCAGAGTCTGGTTGTTTCTATGGTTGCAATCATAGTGATTTTAATTTTTTTCATGATATTAAGAAAAAAATTCATATCAGAAATGTACCTAAAAATATCAGGAAAAAAGCAGAAGACAACGGTGCTTATCCTGACAGCGATTCTTGGGGCAGTAACCGTTTTCTGTTTGATTACAAAAGCAGATAAAATAACAATATTGTATAATTTGCTGTATTATACGGTATTTATTGCAATGGAAGAGGAACTTTTGGTAAGGGGTATATGTGTGTATTTGTTAAAAGATGAAAATAATTATATCCGTTATCTTGTACCAAATATTTTGTTTGCTGCCATGCATCTGTTCTCCTATACAAACTGGGGAAAAATCACACTGGTTTATGTATTTTCATTTATTACGTCACAAATGCTAGGACTGATATTAACTGGATGTATTTTCCAGTATCTGAAAGAAAAATCAGGCACAATTTGGATTCCAGTGCTGGTTCATGCGATTCTGGATTATATGGTTGTGCTGGGGTATTGAATATGCACTATATAGAGAAAGTCTGAAGGAATCTTGAAAATTGGACAGCAGTTATTGTACAATACGGACTTATAGGAAAAAGATACGTTAAATACCAGGGAGATAAGAAATATAGAACGTTGCAAGAACAGAGCATAAAAAGCTGTACGCCTTGATGTTCTGGGTGCTTGTAAGTCAGCAGAACGCCTTTATATAAGCTGCGGTTTTTGATTTGTAGAAGTCAAAGAAATGTATTACGAAGATACTGGATAGACAGAGTACAGGATGTTTGAATTGAACTTATAAATTCCAGTTTACAGAACTGAATCAAAAGAGCTCGAAGGAGCTCTTTTTCCTTTTTTATAATAGTATCATTATGGTATAATAGAGACATTAAAATCGGAATTTCAGGAGGTGTTTTTATGCCACAAATGAATAAGGGAGGAAAATTTATTTTCGGGAAATCACTCATTCGGACGGATGGAACATTGCGGATTCCACCGCAGGCAATGGAAGAATATCACATTGCAGATGAAGGAAAAGTATATCTTTTTACCGGAAGTAAGATTACCGGTGGCTTCTGCGTCACCCGGAAAGGCCTTTTGCATCCGTCAAAACTTGGTCACATTTTGGACGATACTCCACCGTTGCTTGACTACTCAGCAGGTTCTGGCGAATTTATCAAATACAAGGGGCGTTCCTACTGCTGGGTAGAGATTTCACAGGAGGGGCAAATTCTTCTTACGAAGAAAATGATGGATTTTTTGAAGGTGAGACCCGGAATGGAGCTGCTCTCTATCCGCAGTAGCGACATCGCGTTTACGATGGGAGCTAAAGGACCGCTATTGGAAAAAGCAGAAAACTATGATGGTGAAATTCCGCTTTTTTAAGTGTAACAATTTGAATTTGTGGAGGATAACTATTGTGGATAAAGCAGTTATTTATATACATGGAAAAGGTGGTAATGCTGAAGAAGCTATTCATTACAAACCGCTCTTTAGTAATTGTGATGTGATTGGTCTCGACTATACTGCACAGTTTCCATGGGAAGCAAAAGAAGAATTTCCATTACTTTTTAATTCAATTTATAGAAACTACAAGACTGTTGAAGTAATTGCCAATAGCATTGGAGCGTATTTTGCTATCAATGCCTTATCAAATCAGCAAATAGAGAAAGCATATTTTATTTCGCCCGTTGTAGATATGGAAAGGCTTATTGCTGATATGATGATTTGGGCAAATGTTACAGAGGATGAACTCAAAGAGAAAAAAGAAATTCAGACAACCTTTGGAGAGACTCTTTCATGGGATTATCTTTGCTATGCAAGAGAAAATCCTATTATATGGGAAATCCCAACGCACATTTTGTATGGTGAAAAAGATAATTTTACCGCTTATGGAACGATATTTGAATTTGTACAGAGGACTAATTCAACACTTTCTATTATGAAAAATGGAGAGCATTGGTTTCATACGGATGAACAAATGAAATTTCTTGATGAATGGATAATAAAATCTTCCAAATAAATTCAAGTTTTATTGATTAGGAAATTGGGGAGTTATGCATTTTGTAAAGGGGGATCTATAAATGAAAACGTGTTGTTTGGTATGGGAAATTCCTGTAATAGAGGGAGAACATTATAATCCAATTATGAATGTCATTTATATGCAAAAAGCAAAGAAATTTTTGAATCAACTAAATCGATATTTTCAGGATGAGAATATGGATTGGAAATGTGTTTTGGACCGTTCAGCATGTACTTATAATGAGATTTTTTTCAGTGAAAATCAAGCAGTTATTTTTGCTCCGGAAGCCAAAACAAGACAATGGTTATATAAAAAAGAAATTCAGGCTGTAAGTATTCCAAAATATTATTTGGATTTTGCAGAATATAATGAAGGAAAGTTGGATAAAATAGCAATTTTTTTTATGAACTTAAAAAATGATATACAATAGATTTACTTGTTATGGAGCAATGATATGTTTTGAAGGTAGAAAAAATTACAGGGAAAAGAAAGAAACCAAAGTAAAAAGCCGATGCGGGACTTTTGAATCCAGTATCGGCTTTATTGATCTTACAGAGGTTTTGAAAAATTTACTTTTAATGGTTCATCAATGCTTTGATATTTGGGGCTGTGTGGATTTTTTTCGATACAGCAGGAATAACATAAACAATAGAATTACTGGAAAAATAAGTCCGAATCCCATGCCGATCCTAATATTATTTCCGGCATTCTGGGTGATACGACCAACAATTCCAGGTCCAATGCTGCCACCTAAATCTCCTGCCATGGCAAGAAGAGAAAACATAGCCGTTCCACCTGTTGGAAAAGTTTTTGAGGAAATACTGATTGTTCCAGGCCACATGATTCCAACTGAAAATCCACATGCAATACAACCGATAAGTCCGATAATCGGGCTGGATGACAAAGCGGCAAGTAGATAACAGACAACGCATAATATGCCTGAACCACTCATAAACTTCATTAAATCTAACTGTTCTCCATATTTTCCAAAAATTATACGGCTGATTCCCATTGTTACTGCAAACATACATGGACCTGCTAAATCTCCCAGGGCTTTTGACAATCCCAGTGCAGCTTCTGCATAAGCAGATGCCCATTGAGCCATTGCAAGCTCAGAAGCTCCGGAACAGATCATCAGACATATTGCAACCCAGAAAAATGGTCTGGAAAACAGATTCTTAATTCCCATTCCGGAACCATTGTCAACCAGAGGTTCAATAGGACAGGTCATGAAGTTATAAGTATTAACTGCAGGAATGATTGCCCATATTACGGCGAGCCATTTCCAGTTGTCTATTCCAAATATCAGGAAAAATAAGCTGGAAATCAAAATTGTCCCAACAGCTCCCCAACAGTAAAAGGAATGGAGCAGACTCATAGTTGCTTCTTTGTTTTCAAATGGACAGGCCTCGATAATAGGGCTGCAAAGTACTTCTATTAAACCACTTCCGATGGCATAAACAATAACACTACATATAATTCCAATAAAAGGATCAGGTAAAAAATCAGGTAAAAATGCCAGTCCAAGCAGACCCAGTGCAGAAAATATTTCTGATGTAACAATGCACACACGATATCCGATATGATCTACGAATTTGGCACAGAACAGGTCAACCAGAAGCTGTGTGAAAAAGAAGAAAGTGGATATCAGAGCAATGTTACCGAGAGAAATATGGTAGTCACTGTGAAATTTCAAAAAAAGAAGCGGTGCGAAGTTTGCAGCAATAGCCTGTGTGATAAAGCCCATATAACAGGCAAGTTTTGTCTTATGGTAGTCAGCTTTTTTTATAGAATTCCCCAATTTAAAAATCATAAGAATACCTCTTTTCTTTTTTTGCTTGATTATATAGCAAATATTAGATATATACATTGAATTAAATTGTAGAAATACTGTATAATATCGTAAAAAAGAAAGAATGTGATATGGAGATGGATTATAATAAAATATATAATAAGATACTTACAGACGAGGAGTTCATGGAAATTAAACAGCATGGAAGTAGTGACTATCCATTCCAGTATTATTATGATAATCTGGAATTGTTTGATTTTCATTGTATTGAGTGGCACTGGCACAGAGAATTTGAGTTTTTATATGTGGAGTCCGGAGAAGTTACATGCGGAATAGGAGAAAAACAGATTATATTGTCAGAAGGAGAAGCAATTTTTATTAATTCTAAAATATTGCACCGCTTTTACGCACCATCAGGTGGTATCATTCCTAACTTTGTATGTATGCCGGAATTTATTGCACCGGAGAACAGCCTGATCTATAAGAAATATATCTTGCCAATCATTTCATCGAATATATATTTCCAGCGTTTTCAGACTGATGAACTATGGCAGACAAAGATTATACAAACTATGATAAAAATAATGGAAATACAGGGAAATGAGAAAATAAGAGAACTTGCTACTTTGGCATTGATGCAGGATTTATGGCTGACTTTTTATGAAAATGTAAAGTTATCTGATAAAGGAGATGTACAGACAGTTGATGAAGTTGCACAGAAAAGAGTGCAGTTAATCATGCAATATATACATGAAAACTATAATCACAATTTGTCTCTGGATGAAATTGCTTCACATATAGGAATCAGCAAAAGTACTGCACTTAATTTGTTCCACCGGTTTTTACATACTACACCGGTTAATTATCTGATAGGATATCGACTTCAGGCAGCTTCCTGGTTATTGAAAAATACGAATAAAAAAGTAAAAACGATCGCCTATGAAAGTGGATTTCATAACGTTGATTATTTTTGCAGATTGTTTAAAAAACGTTATCATTTAACCCCATCAGAATATCGCTGCACATGTTTAAAATTGTTGTCGGCAGATCCGAGTCTTCAGACCCATAAATAAAGCCGATGCGGGACTTTGGAATCCTGTATCGGCTTTGTTAATTTGCGAAGATTTTGAAAAATTTATTTTACTGGTTCATTAGTGCTTTGATGTCTTCTTCCGGTGTGGTGATAGGTGCAATACCATAATTTTCCACCAGATAGTTCAGAATATTAGGAGACAGGAACGCCGGAAGAGAAGGACCAAGACGGATGTTCTTGATACCCAGGTGTAAAAGTGTCAGCAGGATACAGACTGCTTTTTGTTCATACCAGGAGAGAACGAAGGAAAGCGGAAGCTCATTTACAGAACATCCAAATGCATCCGCAAGTGCCACAGCAACCTGGATTGCACCATAAGCATCATTACACTGGCCCATATCCATCAGTCGTGGCAGACCACCGATTTCTCCCAGCTCAAGATCATTGAAACGGAATTTTCCACATGCCAGGGTGAGAACGATACTGTCAGAAGGTGTCTGTTTCACGAATTCCGTATAATAGTTTCGACCCGGTTTGGCACCATCACAGCCGGCAACCAGGAAGAAATGGCGGATAGCGCCTGATTTTACTGCTTCTACTACAGTATCTGCATGGGACAGAATGGCTGCATGTCCGAAACCGGTTGTCACTTTCGTACCGCCGTTGATGCCTGTGCGTGTCTGATCTTCTTTGTAACCACCCAGTTCCAGTGCTTTTTCAATAACCGGTGTGAAATTTTTCTTCTCGTCGATATGAACAGCGCCTGGGAAAGCAACCACTTCTGTTGTAAATACTCTGTCAGCATAACTGCTTTTTGGCGGCATCAGACAGTTGGTGGTGTAAAGGATCGGAGCCGGAAGATGATCAAACTCTTTCTGCTGATTCTGCCATGCAGTTCCGAAATTTCCTTTTAAGTGAGAGAATTTCTTTAAGAGTGGATAGGCATGGGCAGGGAGCATTTCACCGTGGGTATAGATGTTGATTCCTTTTCCTTCTGTCTGTTCAAGTAAAAGCTGCAGATCCTTCAGATCATGACCGGTTACTACAATAAATGGTCCCTTTTCTACGGTAAGTGTAACTGCAGTCGGTTCCGGTGTTCCATAGGTTTTGGTATTTGCCTTGTCAAGAAGTGCCATACATTTCAGATTGATTTCCCCTACTTTCAGTACAGTAGGAAGCAGTGTATCCATACTTTCTTCATAACCAATCTTAAATAATGCTTCGCAGAAGAAACGGTTTACTTCAGCATCTTCATAATTCAGAACATTTGCATGATAAGCATAGGCTGCCATTCCGCGAATCCCGAAAAGAATAAGGGACTTCAGGGAGCGGATATCTTCATCTGCATTCCACAGCTGTTGCATGTCATATTCGTCTGATTTACCGCAAGGTGACTGACATTTACTGCAGCCAGGAACCAGTCTTTCTTTTTCTGCTCTGACTTTTTGTATCATATTTTCGATTGCTGCATCGTCAAAACTCACATTTGTAACGGTAGTAAACAGTCCTTCAATTATGATCTGACTGGTACTTTTGGAAATAGCTGCTGCGCTATCGACAGCCCTTGCCAGACCGATCAACGCACCTGTCAGCTCATCCTGTAATTTGGCAGTGCCTGCCTTTTTTCCGCAGACACCTGCATTTCCTGTGCAGCCGGTGCATCCCACTGTCTGTTCACACTGATAACAAAACATTTTTTTATCCATTGTCGTATCCTCCTTTATTCTATAATATTTCCATCGATACCTATGGTTATAACCTGCCAGGGAATGAATTTTCCACTATTCTGAAGTGCTTTTCTGGTTGCCATCTCAAGTCCGCCACAGCATGGAACTTCCATTCTTACAATCGTCACACTTTGAATATCGTTATTTTGGATTATTGCAGTCAGTTTCTCGCTATAATCCACCTGATCCAATTTAGGACAGCCGATTAATGTTACCTTATTTCGGATAAAATCCTGATGAAAGCCTGCGTAAGCGTAAGCAGTACAATCGGCTGCGATTAAAAGCTTTGCGCCGTTAAAATATGGGGCACTGACAGGTGCCAGCTTAATCTGTACCGGCCAGTTCTGAAGATTGGATACCTGACCTGTGGTTGAAGATGGTTTTCCTGATTTGGGTATTTCTGATCGCTGAATCTGCATGCTTTTAGACCCGGGACAGCCGGCATGAGCAGTTATTGCCTGATTTTTGGCAAATATTTTTTTCTGTGCTTCTTTCACAGCCTCTTCATCATATTCAGGTGCTTCCCGTTCCTCAAAGGAAATGGCACCTGTGGGACACTCCGGGAGGCAATCCCCCAGTCCGTCACAGAAATGTTCTCTCACCAATTCTGCTTTTCCATTAATGATATCAATGGCACTTTCGTGGCAGGCATCTGCACAGGCGCCGCAGCCATTGCATTTTTCTTTATCGATTCGAATAATCTTTCTTATCATTTTACCTCCGTCAATAGATTTAACTTTTGTTTCTGTCGGCATTATAGTATGATAAATACAACTTGTATGTTTGATTTCCAACAAGGAGGAATGATTTTGAAAAAATATTTACCCATTTTAAAAAACAGTCCATTCTTTACAGGCCTTACTGATAACGAGATATTATCTATACTGCATTGTGTAAAAGCAACAGCAGTTTCCCAAAAACGAGATTCTTATATTTTCAGAGCAGGAGATTCTACTGAGGTAATGGGACTTGTGGTGTCCGGCTGTGTTCTTGTTATTCAGGAAGACCTTTGGGGGCATCGGAATATTCTGTCGAAATGTCATACCGGTGATTTCTTTGGTGAGCCATATGCAGCAAGCCCGGGTGCTGTTCTGAATGTCAGTGTGGTGGCAGATACGGATTGTGAGATTATCCTGCTAAATGTCCAAAGGCTTCTGATTTCCTGCCCGACTGCATGCGAACACCATCAGAAGCTGATCCGCAACCTGGTCAGTGTCCTGGCAAATAAGATACTAATCCTGAACGACAAAATCACACATGTGGGAAAGCGAACGACAAGGGATAAACTATTGTCCTATCTGTCGGCAGAGTCTATCAGACATTCATCGTTATCCTTTGATATTCC
The DNA here is from genome assembly GCF_020593585.1 of Blautia sp. DFI.6.71. NCBI lineage: Bacteria > Bacillati > Bacillota > Clostridia > Lachnospirales > Lachnospiraceae > Blautia > Blautia sp. DFI.6.71. Next base: position 9,440 of record NZ_JAJDMJ010000063.1, on the reverse strand, counting down.
TTTTGACCGGCAGCAGTTGGCAGATTATCTGTGCATTGACCGCGCGGCAATGTCTACGGAGATATCAAAGCTACAGAAAGAAGGTTTTATAAAAACAAATAGAAATCATTTTGAATTGACTGTTTGTAATAATTCGGATTCTGAAATAAAAGTGTGATATCCATCATGAAAAATTGTGTATTACAGTTATGTCAAGTGGATATTCGCAATTGAAGCAGGGGACTTACTTGATTCGGTTAAACTTTCGTGTGACAAACGTAGCTGTCTGTGATATTATAAAAGTGATATAAGCGAAAATGACTTTTGCAGAAACGAAAGTATCTTTAAATGATATTTACAAATATACTTCCTCTAATGGCTTAAAGGGAAGTTTTATGGATACGGAACGGTATGAGTACAAATGAGCAGGAAACAGTAATGTCAATGCTGTATGGACTTCAGAAGTAGGAGAACAGTTCGAACGTATGTATCGGCTGTTCTTTTTTTGTTTTCAGGCATTAATGCGGTAGTATTTTCTATATAAGTGTTGGGAGATTATATGAAAAAGTTTAAGGCAAACGATAATAAGAGTGAAGAACATGAGATCAACTACAGACAATTCAACAAAAAGCTGGAACTGCTGAATCAGATCCTGTCTCTGATATCAGACATCAATCAGGCATCAGATGAGAAAGAAGTGAAGGACTGTATTCCTGCATTGCTTCAATACACCGGCGAATATACAGATGCAGACAGAGTATATATTTTTGAACTGATGTCTGAAAAACAGGATTATTACAGCAATACCTTCGAATGGTGCAGAGAGGGGATCGTCCCCCAGATTGACAATCTGATTCGTATTTCTGCCGATAGTATGCCGGTGTGGCATGAGAAATTTCTTCGTGGAGAAACTATAATTATTCATGATCTGGAGAAAATATGTGAAACTATGCCTTCGGAATATGACATTCTGAAGGTTCAGGATATTCATTCTCTGCTGGTTTTACCTTTGTTTGCAAATACGCAGTTGAGCGGTTTTATCGGTCTGGATAATCCGGATCTGGTTAATCCCGGTGTTTCCATATCGCTTCTTTCCAATGCAGGCGGACATCTTGCCAGTACATTGAACAATCTGCGCATGTTCAGGATGCTTGAGGAAAAACAGAAAACACTGGAGAGCAATCTGGAGGAACTTCAGAAGGAGAAGCATATCCTGGAAGCTCTCTGCGTAGATTATACCTCATTTTATTTATGTGATCTGGCAAATGATACTCTGGAAACGATCAAACAGAGCATACTTTCCAATGGTACAGAGATTGATGAGATGACGGAGCAGAAATCCAGTTATACCTCCAGAATCAGATATTATTATGATCATTACGTAATCCGGGAATCAGCACCGGATTTCCTCCGGAAGATGGAACGTCACGCTCTCATAGAGTATCTGCAGAATCACAAGCGTTTTGCGTATCGTTATCAGTCAGTGAAAAACCATGCCGGACATGAGTATTTTGAATTACAGGTGATCCGCCTGGAGACAGGCAACAGGGATGATTATAAGATCATTATGGGATTTCGCTATATTGATGATATTGTGCAGGAGGATATGAAAAAGAAGCAGCAGATGGAAGAGACTATGGCTGACCTGAAACTGAATAATGAGATTATCTCTGCAATCAGCAAAATGTACCGGATCATTTACCGGATGGATCTGATCCATGATACCTATGAGGAGATTTCCAGCCAGGAATCCATGCACCGTCTGACCGGCAGAAGTGGAAAGACTTCTGTTCAGTTTACAAAAGCCAGAGAAAAATTCATAGCCCCCGAATTTCAGGAAAGAATGAGAGAATTTCTGGATGTTTCCACTCTGGCAGAGCGTCTGAAGAACAGAGAGGAGGTTTCCACAGAATACAGAGCCATAACCGGAGTCTGGTATCAGGCAAGATTTATTGTAAAGCTTCGAAATGAAGCAGGGGAAGTGACTAATGTTCTCTATGTGACGAGAGATATTAATGACCAGAAAATATCTGAGCTGGAGAGCCGGGAAGAACTGAGAAGAACCGCTCAGGAGGCAGAGAAAGCCAATCTGGCAAAGACAGATTTCCTGAGGAGAATGAGCCATGATATCCGGACACCGATCAATGGGATCCAGGGCTGTGTGGATATTGCGGACCGTTATCCGGATGATCTGGAGCTTCAGCAGGAAGCACGTACCAGAATCAGGACTGCTTCCAGTTATCTTTTAAATCTTGTCAATGATGTGCTGGATATGAATAAGCTGGAATCCGGCAATATACAGCTTGAGAGAAAGCACTTTAATCTGCTGGAACTTTTGCATAATACGAATGAAATCACCAGGATGCAGGCAAATGAATCCGGCGTTAATTATTATGTGGAAGATGGAGAAATCATCCATACACAGTTGGTTGGAAGTCCGGTGCATTTCCAGCAGATATTAATGAATATCGGCAGCAATGCAGTAAAATATAATCATGATGGCGGTTCTGCGACAGTTACCTGTCGTGAGGTTTCCTATACGGATACCACTGCGGAATATGAATTGACCTGTACAGATACCGGTATCGGTATGAGTGAGGAATTTCAGGAAAGGGCATTTGAGCCTTTTGCCCAGGAGGGGCAGTCAGCCAGAACAAAATATGCAGGTACCGGTCTGGGACTTGCCATTGCCAGAAAACTGACAGAACTGCAGGGAGGAACTCTTTTCTTTGAGAGCATACAGGGAAAAGGAACCAAATTTATTCTCCATATTTCTTTTGAAATCTCTGCAGAGGAACAGGAAAAGAAATCTCATATGTATCAGAACTGTTCAGTAGAGGGAATTCAGGTTCTGCTGGTGGAAGACAATGAGCTGAATATGGAAATTGCTGAGTTTCTGCTGAAAGAAGAAAAAATGATAGTGACAAAGGCATGGAATGGACGGGAAGCCGTAGAAATTTTTGAGAATTCAGAGCCCGGATATTTTGATGTGATTCTGATGGATCTGATGATGCCACAAATGGGAGGTCTGGAAGCTACCCGCAGAATCAGAAAAATGGATCGAGAGGATGCGAAATCTATCCCCATTTTTGCTATGACAGCCAATGCCTTTCTGGATGATATTGCACAGGGTAAAGCAGCAGGAATGAACGAACATTTTTCAAAACCCCTTCAAATGGAGAAAGTGATAGATACCATTCGATTTTATTGCACAGCCCGATGAAAAACAGTTGGAAGAAAACATAACGAGGAAAATTCAATGAAAATAAATAGTACAGCTGCTAAACATATTAAAAAATACTGCTATATTATAGGACTTCTCTCTTTCCTGATCGCATTTTTTGCGTGTAGTCAGATGCTCCGATATCAGGAAAAGGAAAAAAAAGCATCGGGAACTTATATGGCACAAAGCACGATAAGGAGAGTCAAGGCAAAGCTGGACAATTATATAATGATTTCTGATTTTCTGGGAAATTATATCATTGATGGATCGGATATGGATGAAAACACTTTTTCAGAACTGGCAGAAAAGATTCCTAATGAGGAAGGTGTGGTAAAGGCGTTTGAGCTGGCACCGGAAGGGATAATAACCGAAATCTATCCTATGCAGGGAAATTCAGAGGCTCTTGAACTGGATGTTCTGAGGGAACACGAACGGAAAAAAGATGCAGTTCTGGCTAAGGAAACCGGGGAATATACACTTGGCGGTCCCTATCAGTTAAAGCAGGGAGGAACCGGAGCATTACTTTTTAAACCGGTTTATCGAACCGATGATTTCGGAGAGAGTAGTTTCTGGGGATTTGTACTCCAGGTAATTGACTGGGATCGTTTCATGAGTGATATAAATCTGAAATCTTTAAGTGAGGCAGATTTCAGTTATAAGATCTGGTCTTATGACAGAAGCAGTGGAGATAAGGTTATTCTTGCCCAGAGTCAGGATGATATGCCGGAAAACAGCCTGACGATAGAATGTGAAATCCCGAATAACACATGGTATTTTGATATTGTGCCTTCCAATGGGTGGATTCCGGTTTCTCAATGGATTCTTTCCATAATTGCTTCGTATATATTCTCGTTGCTGATCGCTATGGTTTTTTATCAGATATCCAGCAAAAAACACAGAGAAAAACAATATGCTGCTGAGCTTGAGAAAGCGGCAGAACTGGCGAAAAGTGCCAATGAAGCAAAAACACGATTTCTGTTTAATATGAGCCATGATATCCGGACGCCAATGAATGCGATCATAGGTTTTTCCGGATTACTGGAAAAGAACCTTCAAAACGAGGAAAAGGCAAAAGAATATCTGGGAAAGATCTGTTCTTCCGGAAATCTGCTGATGACGATTATTAACCAGATCCTGGAGATAGCCCGTATTGAAAGCGGCACTACAGCTCTGCAGCTGAAAGCAGAGGATATAAACACATTATTTCATACGGTAAACACAGTATTTGAGGAAGATGTAAGGAAGAAGAACCTGCAGTATTCGGTAGATTTGGATGTATATCATACCTTTATCCTTTGTGACAGGGTGAAACTTCAGGAGATAATGCTGAACATCATCAGCAATGCGATAAAGTATACGTCAGATGGGCATGGGGTTCATGTAAAGATATATGAGAAGGATTCAGAGGATCCCCGGAAAGCCCGGCTCATTTTTACCTGTGAAGATACAGGCATTGGCATGAGCGAGGAATATCTTCCACATATCTTTGAAGAATTTTCCAGAGAGCATACAACCACAGAGAACAAGGTCGCTGGTACAGGACTGGGTCTTCCTATTGTAAAATCCATGATCGAGTTGATGGGAGGAAGTATCCGGGTAGAAAGTACGCAGGGCGCCGGGACAAAATTCACTGTAGATATTTCTTTTGATACAGCATCAGAAGAGGATGTATACAGGAATCAGATATCTGAACAGCCGGATGCATTAAAGAGGATGGAAGGAAAACGTATTCTTCTTGCAGAAGATAATGATCTGAATGCAGAAATTGCGATAGAACTGCTTGCGGAACAAAAGATTATTGCAGACCGCGCAATGGATGGAGCTGATTGTCTGGATAAGCTGGAGAAAGCAGCTTCCGGATATTATGATATGATTCTTATGGATATTCAGATGCCGGTGATGGATGGATATGACGCTACAGCCAGGATACGCAGAATGAAAGATGAGGAGAAAGCTTCCATACCCATTATAGCAATGACAGCAAACGCCTTTGCAGAGGACAGACAAAAGGCGATATCGACCGGAATGAATGATCATGTGGCAAAACCAATTGATATGAAGGTACTTTTACCGGTGATGGCAAAATATATCAGATAGAATAAATCCGCCGATATGATTACACAAGTTGATCGTATCAGCGGATTTTTTGTCAAAATCTGTGGACTTATATAGTATTAAAAACTATATAAACTGGTTTCTCTTGACAAGAACAAATATTATGATATACTTTGAATATCAAAATATTTAAAACACAAACAAAATAACAGGAGAAGAATCACAATGAAGAATTTCAAAATAGGAGATAAAATCACAAGAGTTCCATTGATCCAGGGGGGAATGGGAGTTGGGATCAGTCTTGGCAGACTTGCAGGTTCTGTTGCGAAAGCAGGAGGAGTTGGTATTATTTCCACTGCACAGATCGGCTACAGGGAAGAAGATTTCGACAGAAATCCGGCAGCAGCCAACGAACGCGCCATTGCCGGTGAAATGAAAAAGGCCCGTGAGATTTCAGGAGATGGAATTATAGGATACAATATTATGGTTGCACTGAAAGAATATGCATCTCACGTAAAGGCTGCAGTAAAAGCCGGTGCAGACATCATTATCTCCGGTGCGGGGCTTCCCACAGAGCTTCCGGAACTGGTAAAAGGAAGTCTGACAAAGATTGCCCCTATCGTATCTACAGAAAAATCTGCAAAAGTAATCCTGAAATACTGGGACAGAAAATACAAAAGAACTGCAGATCTGGTAGTGATCGAAGGTCCTCAGGCAGGCGGACACCTTGGCTTTCATAAAGAAGAGCTGGAGAAATATACTGAAGAATCCTACAGTGAAGAAATAAAGAAAATCATCACAACAGTAAAAAGTTACGCAGAGAAATATGGGACAGAAATTCCAGTGATCGTAGCAGGTGGTATCTATAACAGAGAAGATGTCCAAAAAGTGGATAATCTGGGTGCTGACGGCATTCAGGTAGCTACCCGTTTTATTACAACGGAAGAATGTGACGCAGACATCCGCTATAAAGAAGCTCATTTAAAAGCAAAAGAATCCGACATTGCCATTGTAAAAAGCCCTGTTGGAATGCCAGGTCGTGCCATTATGAACAAATTCATGACCCGTGTCATGAACGGCGAACAGATTCCACACAGTTCCTGTCATGGATGTCTTGTAAAATGCAGCCCCAAAGAAATACCTTACTGTATTACTGACGGACTGATCAATGCAGTAAAAGGGAATGTAGATGAGGGACTTCTCTTCTGTGGTGCAAAAGCATGGAAAGCAGAGCGTTTGCAGACAGTACAGGAAGTAATTAATGACTTGTTTTAATCAATCAAGTAGCGAAGCGGATTGTGAATATCCGTTTGACTATAGAAATGCATAATTTAAGGGGTGAACGTTTTGTAATGTTCACCCCTTATTATGGATTTGTACAGTATTTAATTCTGAATTTCTGCCAGTGCCTTTTTAAACTGAAATGTAAATAAAACAGAGGTAAAGATCACAGCAGTAATATCTGCAATGGGTTCTGCCATATATACGCCTGTTGTTGAATCAGATATCATATGAGGCATAATATAGATCAGCGGGATCAGCAGTACAAACTTGCGGACAACAGCAACAATAATAGAGTTTACTGCCTTTCCAAGGGAGGTAAAGGTCATCTGACAGGCAATCTGGATACCGAAGAGGAACAGACCACCCAGATAGATCTTCAGCATTGGTGCAGTAAATCCAATAAGATCTGTATCAGCAGTAAAAATACTTACAAATACTCTGGGAACAAGCTGTACAGCAGCCCAGAGAAGTACAGAATATGACAGACAGGTGATCAGAAGCAAACGGAATGTTTTCTTTACTCTGTCTGCATTTTTTGCACCGTAATTATAACTGGAAATTGGCTGTGCTCCCTGCGCAATTCCCTGAAGAGGAAGCATGGCAAACTGCATAACACTGGTCAGGATGGTCATGGCTCCTACTGCAATATCACCGCCGTACCGAAGCAGGGATGAATTGAAGCAGACAGTTACAATACTTTCGCTTGACTGCATGATAAAAGCAGCAAGTCCCAGCGCGATACAGGGAAGAACGACCTTTGCCTCCAGGTGGAGATGCTTTTTCCTGAGGTGAAGCAGTGTCTTTTTGCCGCAGAGGAATGAAACTACCCAGAGTGTGGAAATCGCCTGTGAGATAACAGTTGCCAGTGCAGCACCGCGTACTCCCATATGAAAAACAAAGATAAATACAGGGTCTAAAACAATATTGCAGACAGCACCGATCAGGACGGAAACCATGGAAAATGTGGTAAATCCCTGTGCAGTGATGAATGCATTCATACCAAGGGTTAATTGTACGAACAAGGTACCGAAAGCGTAAATATGCATATAATCTGTTGCATAACTGATGGTGTTTTCACTGGCGCCAAAAGCCAGTAATAAATCTCTGCCCCAGATCAGTAAAATGGCAGTGAGGATAACAGAGATAATAATCTGAAGAATAAAACAGTTGCCTAATATATTCTCAGCAGATTTATTATCCTGTTTTCCCATGTAAATAGAAGCCCTTGGTGCGCCGCCGGAACTGACCAGTGCCGCAAATGCGGAGACGATCATGATGATGGGCATACAGACTCCCACACCGGTAAGTGCCAGGCTGCCTTCCCCCGGGATGTGGCCGATGTAAATACGGTCTACAATGTTATAAAGCATGTTGATGAGCTGGGCGATCACTGTTGGAATGGATAGCTTTAAAAGAAGCTTTCCAACAGGTTCTGTGCCCAGAAAATTTTTGTTATCCTGCATGGATGATAACCTCCTTCTTAAAAATATTTTTGAATGAATAATATTTAATGATACGATATAAAGAAAGGAAAGTCAACTCAGGATAGAGAATTTGGGCAACGTTACTGAGAACGGAGGTTACTGTTCACACACCACTATCCCGCGAGGTGTTTTGGCATGAATATGCCAAAATCCCGAGACATACAAGCCAAAATTCCATTGCCGCAGGCAATCTGGAATGAATTTTGGCTACGTTACTGTGAACGGAGTGAACAGTAACGAACGGAGTGAACAGTAACGAACGGAGTGAACAGTAACAGTTCCGGGACATCTGGCAGATACAGATACCCGGAACTTTTTGGATTAAGATGCGTTATTTTAGAGGATTACTATAAATCAGGCAGCGAAGCGTATAGTTTTATCTGCCTGATATGTCAGAAAATGTCCGGATGAGATCAGATTGTAATTACATACGCCCTGTTTCCTCTATAATAGGGACGTCCGTCTACACCGCTGAGGTCATAACTCATACGGTAATATCTTTCGATATGTCCTGTGCCTTTTGCCCAGTTCGGATCGCAGACTTCTCCTTTGATCTCAGCCCATCCATGACCGCCTGATGAGATAACCTTGGCTTCAAATCCGACTGCGTTAGCCAGGTAAGCAAATGCAGATGCAAAAGCGAAACAGTCGCCATGCCCCCGGTAGAACATATCCTCCGCATAGCTGACATCCCAGTTTGAGTAATAGTAACGGAAATCGTAGTCATTGCCGGTGCCACCGTATCCGTAGCTGACTGCCTTCAGATAACATCTCCATAATTTCTCTGGTTTGGACATATTTCTTTTGGTCACACGACGCATGACCTGGTTAGCTGTGACCATAAGGTTCAGTTTTCTTTTTTCTTCACTGTTATAGCGTGCTTCTCCACTTTTGGTAAGATAAATACCATTTACACGCCGGGAAGTTACCATGGAGGCATAACAGCCGTTGCGGATCTGGAAGAAATAATAATCTCCCTTGATCTTCTGCCAGCCGTTCTGCTGGATTCCCTTTTCATTAAAATAATATTTCTTTCCGCGGATCGTGACAAGTCCCTTTACAGTATGTCCGTTTTCATCATAGTAATAAATGTTTCCGCTGGGTTTGTGGTCAAATTTGTTACGTTTTTTTGATGCTGCGGATACTGAAGCTGAAAATAAAAAAGAGCAACAGATAGCAATAAGAATTGCTGAGATAGAAAATACTTTTAATTTTTTCATAGAGCACCTCCGTTCTTTATGAGCAGATATTTATTTCTGATAAATAATGTACAATGAAGAAATTATCTGCTCTAATCATAAGATATATTTTATTATATAAGACAATTTAACTGTGCGCAATATTCAATTAAGGAGAAAAAGCGTTACTGTTCACACACCACTATCCCGCGAGGTGTTTTGGCATGAATATGCCAA
>NZ_JAJDMJ010000062.1:0-19110 GCF_020593585.1 Blautia sp. DFI.6.71 | reverse complement strand
TTCTTACCAAAAAGGAGTTATTTTTTACCAAAAACACAAACTATTTTACACTACCAGCTTTTACGGAAGATGATTACTCAGCTCTTTCCCTGACACCATTGATGTCCGGAAAAATGACCCGCAAGGATATATAATGGTATCATTTTGACAGATGCCACTTATTTTGTTTAACTGTTCTTGATCTCTTTTTCAATTCGTTCCATGATTATATCCGTTACCGCTTTTGCCCTTTTCCTCACACTATTACTATATTCTTTAGCCGCATTATACAACAATATATCTGTCTCATTCTGGGCATTATCTATACTTTCTTTAAATCTTTTGTTTTCCTTAAAAGTTTCATATGGTATTATCATACTAACCTCCAACTATATCTTTTAATTATCTTCGTTTTTTCAATATACCATTTTCCATTTCATATACTTCATCACACAACACATCAATATCCTCTCTATTATGGCTTGCCAGGATAATCAGTTTTCCCTCGTTTTTCATCTGCTCAAACAGTCCCCTCATTTCCTGTACCCCATTTTTATCTAAACCGTTCATAGGTTCATCCAGTATTAAAATATCTGGATTTTCCATAATCGCCTGACCGATTGCTAAACGCTGCCGCATACCAAGAGAATATTTTCCTACAGGAATTTTTGAACGTGGTTCAAGTCCCACCTTTTCCAGAACGGAATACATGTATTTTTTATTCAGTTTATTTCGGATTGTATACAGAAATTCCAGATTATGAAACCCGCTCCACTGGCGCAAAAAACCCGGTTCTTCTATAATAATTCCGGCATTCTGCAGCATGTCGGCATCTTTCCCCATACATTTCCCATTTACTCTGATTTCTCCTCTGTCACAGTAAAAAAATCCGCAGATACATTTGAAAAGTACGGTTTTGCCAGACCCGTTATGTCCTACGATTCCGTATATTTTTCCGCTTTCACAGGTCAGCGATACATCTTTTAACACTTCTTTTTCCTTAAAGCTTTTAAATACATGATTTACTTCAATCCTCTGTTTTTCCATCTGTCCTGTCCTCCTGTCTGTAAGCTACGCGTCCTCATTTTCCCAGTGAAACTCTGTATGTTTTACTTTACAGAAAATTATCACAGACATGAAAACAACCGCAACAATTAAAAATGTAAAAATATATGTCAGGGAAGGGATTCGATAACGTCCGCTGACAGGCGTCGCGCTTAATGCCACCTCCGCCCAGTATGTAGGTACAACATGCGCCACAATCAGTTTCCATTCCCCATATATATTCTCCACAATAAATAATGCAACCACACTCATCATTGTCACTGCGACTGCAAGGATTTTACCGGCATACAAACTGATAAGAAACATCAAAATGCCAAGAAACGTACATATCAATGTACATATCAGGACAGTAATTATCATAAGCTGTACCGGCGTAAATTTCCCAAGAATCCCATAATGGAAGCGAAAATCAAGCATTTGCCCCATTCCAAATCCAAATCCCTCATCTGCTCTTTGCGAAGCGAGCGTTTTTATAACTTTTCCCCAGTCTGTCGAAAATTCTATATGTCCCCAAAACGGAAGAACAGCTGCGATTGCAGACAGGATAACTGCAAAAAAAGACCTTATCAGGATACCGGCAATCTGGCTGAGTGCCCAGCGTTCCCTCCCGGTACGGATTACCTGATACATATTAATATGCTGCATAAATGGAACATCAGAATGAATATAAACAATTCCTACATAAAAAATAGATAAAATTCCAAATGAGGACATATAAAAAGGAAAAATGCACCATGAAATCGGATAATTTTTTTCCTTAACAAACTGTAAATATGGCTGATCATACGTCCACGACAAGATTAAAAACGCCGCGCAGAAAGTCGCAAATTTAACATTAAATATTTTTTGCGCAGAAGTTTTCATTATGTATTTTAATGTTTTCATATAGTCCTCCCTCCGCTACATTTTCTTTTTCAGCCCCCAATAGCACCCCGCGGCTGATAGAGCGGAAATGCCCACTGATATAACCGTCAGAAACAAAAGGTTTACTCCGTCACTTGCAAATATTTTCGTATACGCATAAAAAGCGTAGATATTGTAATCAGCTATATTCACAGATACCAGAACGCGAAATGCCAGTACCGGAAAGACAAGAACCAGCACAGTATTTGATATAAACACAGAACATAAGGCAGCCATATTCGACAATGCCCCCGCAATAAGCCCCAGATTCAATGCGTACAGCGTACAGTATAAAATTACATGTCCCTCTTCCAGAATGCTTCCATAACAGCCGTTTAATTCTATTCCATACGAATCTATACTCCAGTCTGTCCACGGAACATATGTACGGCACAAAAACAGAAACAAAACTGATCCCAATATCATAATGCTCAGTGAACTGATATAGATAACGGTTGTTTTAGATAGTACATATGACTTTAAGCTTCCTCTTATCACATTGTAACGAATATACTTATGCTCCTGTTCTTCCGGATATACCCCTGCAAATGGAAAAGCGCAGAAAGAATATGCAATCAGAAATCCTGTCATATTTGTAGAATACACATAGGTAGACAGTACGTTTCCATTTTCAAGCCCTTTTTGAAACAACACGCTTTCCAGAGAAAAAAACAGGATTGCCACTACACCAACAATTCCAGCCAGCCATCGATAACTTTTTCCAAGCCGGCGAAAATCTGTCCGAAGGTAATTTATAAAACACTGCAAAATTATCACACTCTCTTTCTCAGGCAAAATCTGGTATGACAAGCGTTGCTAATTCAGGAAAATTTCAGTTCCTGTAACCGCATTAAGCAAAGCAACCTCCATAGAAGTACCGTCTGTTACTTCAAAATACCAGACCGGCTCTGCCGCTAATTTCTGACCCTCATCAAAATAAGTCCGCAGGACTAATTTTGCATAAGTCACCGTATAAACGGCATCGTCTAATAAAGCACTGTATTTTTCTTCCAGTATATCTGCAATTTCAGGGAACTTCAGAAACTCCAGGGTTTCATCAGAATGTTCAAATATACATGGCGCTTCTGTCAGTGCCAGACTCAACATACCCTGTTTTGTGTAAACAGCAGATATGGGCGCTTTCTGATAGCTTTCAAACGCCCGTGACATCGCGCTTGTTATCCACGGCGGAAGAACCTGCAGTCCCTCATAAAGCTGCCACCCATATATCTCATAAGAATTATTGGCTTCTGTCCAGCCGTCCTGTTTTGCCCTTTGACTGTCAATCATTCCGTCATCTAAAGCTCGCTTCTCCAATATTGCATAATCTTCTCCGCTGGTAGAGAACCAGTCAAACTGATATTCATCAACAGGGCAGCCCAGTGATCTTAATTCTTCTTTTACCTGTTCTGTGCAATCGTCTCCTGATGCAAATTTAAAATTATCTTTTGGAGCGCTGCGTTCGCTCATTCTCACTACCTGTCTGTATATTGAGGATTCGGGTGTATTGTACAGAAACACTCCCGATAACCCTATCACTGTTCCGTCCTCCAATATATACGTATCATTTCCTTTTTCATTTTCAATAGTTGGTTCGTCATGATATTCTTCTGTAACTACTTTTCCCTCAACATATTTTTTGTAAGCTGTTTCTGCATCAATGTTAGAAACACCTTTTATAATAGGGGCGTGGAAGTTGGTAACTTCAAATTTCTCCGGAACGTTTACTACACACTCAAATTTCACCTTCTCTGTTTCCTCTGAATATGATTCCGGAAAAAAATCTCCGTCTTCGCTCTGTACCGTCTCTCCTTCCGGCTCTGTTTTTGCCTCCGTTTCTTTTTCACAGCCCCCTAAACACATACATATTCCCAGCACTATCATTGCTTGTCTCAAGCCTTTTCTCATATAGTCCTCCTTGAAAAAACGAAGGCGGATTTCTCCGCCTTCATCTACAGTTTTATTTACGGTGTGAAACGTCCCCTAACATTCAATCCACTTGTTCCACTGGTAGCATACATCTCGTATGTATAATTAGGCGCTGCATAAGATGTGTAGCTGGCAGAGGAAGCTCTTGAACCAGAAGAAATATACGCCGAATTGGAGCTTGTTCCCTGTCCTGCTTTTCCAGATCTGCATCTCAATGTACCGCTTTTATTAAACGATGTTCCTGTTACATAGAATCTCTGTTCTGTATCCGCTTTCCTTACTGCATAAGAGTATGGATCACCCGGAATCGTCACATTAAATGAAACTGTATCCGCACTTGCTGTAGCTGCTGTCCCCAGCACACACATTGTTGCACTTAAAACGCAAAGTGTTCTTTTAATAATTTTTCTCATAAATCATTTCCCCTTTCTAAAAAAGTTTTTCAGTTATTAAACAACATTGGCACCAACTTGTTTGTTGAATTTACTATAGCATAGAATTATCTCTTAAAACGCACCTTGCCAAAAACTGTATATAATTGTGTCAAAAATGGAACTTCTGTCAAGACTAATGCCTTTTTGTATATTCACACTTTTTTCTTTATTCTCCTATATAAATTATTTATTAGGTACTATATTTCCATAATCCAGCTATCATTGCAATCGCAATCATCACTTGACTCCAAATAATTGCATCTACGACAATTCTTTGGTTTACCCATATTCCCACTAGCATTACGATTCCATTACATAACAAAATTTTCTTTGTATTATTCGCATACTTTTTGCGTGCATCTTCGTCTAAACAATGAATAGTATTTTCTACTGGGGCATATATCCAAATAAATATAACAGTAATAATCCATATTATTATAAACATTATATTTGATAAAACTATTGTTTTTTTCAAAAAGACAACCATGTTCATCATTGCTGTCGATAGAAAATAACAACGTAATTCTGTATCTGCATGATATCCTCCAGCATAAGGTCTCAAAAAAAATATCCCCCAAAATACCAATAATACAAAAGGCAGTTCTTTCCAGAGTATTCCACAAACTACTGTTGTCAATAAATTAAGTAATATCAGAAACCCCTGATGCAATCCATATTGGATAATTTCTCGTTCTTCCTCATCATGTCCAATTTTTTCTATCAATCGTATTGAGAATTTTTTTCTATGCTTTTCCATTAAAAACCTCATTTTCTTCAAAAACACAGTTGCCACAAACTACTATGTTTTCATAAGAAAACTCTATAGTCTATGGCAACCTGATTACTTTTATTGTTCCTAAAAGGAACTATATACTTCCATATTTTCTTTAAAAAATCAACCAATTTACAAAATCACGGTTTTTTCAGCTTTTTGACGGCACATGGAAGTTCTGCCTGATAACCGTAATACGGACATGTTGTATTTGCATCACGCTCTGCTAACTTTATAGCAGTATTTTTTACTATTTTCATACCCAATTTCAAAATATCTTTTTTCATGTTACATCCTCCTAAACATATATTTTTTATAACATACCATAAATTCTCTTCATATGCCTTTTATTGTCAAAAACTGTATATTTTTTTGTCAAAATTGGAACTAAAAAAGAGCCAAGTGGCTCTTTTTAGTTCTCTACAATATTTGACAAATATAATAAAACCTGTACCCAAAATCGTTTTTCCGTATATTCAATCTTTATATCTCCACCACATGCTTCTACTACCTGTTTCACACTTTCCAAACCTAACCCGTGAATAGATGTATCAATTTGGCTGGTTTGAAATATATTACCTTTTTGCACAATTGAACCACTATAACTATTTTCTATCAAAATAATCAGGATATCTTTTTGCACACGCACACTAATGGATAAATACTTTTCATCAGATTTACTCGATTCCCTGACCGCATTATCTACCAAATTTCCTAAAATCACACAAATATTAAAATTATTTCTGTATAGTGATTTTGGAATCTGAATATCCAGATTCACAATTTTCAATAATTCATCCGCACGCCTGAGCATGTAATTTAAAACCCCATCAATTTCTTTATTCCCTGTCGAAACTTTTTCTGCTGGATTTAACATAAATTTTTCCATGTGTTCTAAATATCTCATCATATCCTTATTCTTATCCTGCTGTGCCATAGCAGATAATTCTATTAAATGATGCTTCATATCGTGACGCAATTTTTTAATATGCTCCTGAGATTCCTGCACCACATCAAGCTGATGTGCATATACATCAATTATCTGCTCCAGTTTCTTCTCATTCATTTTCGCCACATAAAATTGGGTTAATGTGTAATATAAATAAAACAAAAATGAATTGATGAGTATCAAACTGAATGCTACTGTAAGAACTACAGGTTTGTTATTTTCTGTTAAAGTTGCAATGCTGTGCATACAAACAATGCTAACCAAGGGAATCATACCCAATATGAATACATTCATAAGTGGTAGAGAATCCTGCGTTTTTTTCTTTGTAAATTCTGAAAAAAAAGCAGTTGGAATTAAAATCGCCAAGCTAGTTATAAATTGATAAGCTGAGCCTACTCTTTGTCCGGGAACATATCCTGCCAACAGTTGAACAACTATAATATCTGCTAGTAAATTAATAGAATATATAATAAATGTCATTAGGAATTTTTTAGACAGCTTTATCTTATACGGGCATGCCAGTAGAAATAAAGCAATGACATTCGAAATTATATTCAAATTTGGCGATTCAAATATAATACTAACAATATAAGTCCCAATACATGCAAAAGTATATAGAATCCAATTATATTTCCATAGACATTTTTCTCTGGCAGCAAAAAAATCTATGTACCTTTTAACTGCATAAAATCGAATTCCATTTGAAAACAATATAAGCAACAGTTCAGCTATCATTACGAATTTCATTTGCCATACTCTCCATTAGTTTTCTTCTTATAGCCACACGGTTCGATCTGCTAATATCCAACACATCTCCGTTTATCATTTTTATCCATTTATAAGTAATTTCTTTCGCATGGCACATATTGATCAAATATGATTTGTGAATACGCAAAAACAACCCCTCTGGACACATCTGTTCAATCTCAGATAACTTACCATAAAAACTTTCTATTTTCTTTTCCATTACAATATTAATTTTTCTTCCATCACTTTGAAAATACAAAATATCTTTGTACATAATTCTGTAACTATTTCCTTGATTTTTATACTCAAAATTGCACTCATTTTTTCCAATAATACTAAATATTTTCTCCATAACATGATACAGCCGTTCTTTTTTTATTGGTTTTATCAGAAAATCAAATGGCTGGTTTTGAAACAGTTCTAAAGCATATTCCTTTTTAGAAGATATATATATCATAAACATATCTGTATTCCTCAATATATCCCTGATATATTTTCCGACCTCAACCCCATTCATTCCCGGAAGTTCAATATCTAAAAAAAGAATGTCTGGAGCTTTTTCTTTTTTCAAATATTCTGTCAAAGTATCTCCATCAAAAAACACGTCCACTTCCAACTTTATACATTTTTCGAACGCAAAAAAACTAAGCATTTTCTCTATCTCTGAACAAGTTACTTTCTCATCATCGCATATTACTACTCGCATTATTTCTCCATCTCCTGCTATTCCGTATATTACTCTATTATTTTTATCCATGCAAGCTACTCCTTTCAATTTTTCATAAACTTCATCTTTAGAAGTATGTTAGCAAGAATATAACTATAAATGAGCAAGTTCGTGATTTTGCATAAAAAGAAAGACACCTTAAATCGTTTGTGTTGTATAATGAAAGTGACCAAACAAACATTGCAACATTTACGAAAGAAGGTGCCTCTCACAAATACTATACATTATTCTACATTCATATACAACCAGCTTAAGAAATTAAATTTATGCAAATCTTTTTCGAACAGAGTGATCGGTCATCTCATGAGTATCCTGATCAGTATCTTTATCTCAGGTTACCACGGAAAGACTACCGACTTTTCACAAAACAGTTCCTGCCCCAGAACTACCATCGCACATTTCCTCAATTCTGGGAAATGGGATGATACCTTACTTGAAAATACTTTAAAATCCTCCGTAGTTGAAATTATTTATTCAGAAGCACAGCGCACCGGAAAACCTGTTTTCTGTATTGTGGATGATACCATAGCTTCAAAGACAAAGCCTTCGTCACAGGCTATGCATCCAATTGAAGATGCGTATTTCCACCAGTCCCATTTAAAGAGAAAACAGGATTATGACCATCAGGCAGTTGCTGTTATGCTTTCGTGCAATGGCATTGTCCTGAACTATGCTTTTGTACTGTACAATAAATCCATTTCCAAGATTGATATTGTGCAGAACATTGCAAAGGAACTGCCAGAACCTCCAGTCATGTCATATTTCCTTTGTGACTGCTGGTATGTTTCTGAAAAAATAATCAACACATTTGTACAGAAGGGGTTCCATACCATTGGAGCTTTAAAAACAAACCGCCTGCTGTACCCGTCAGGAATGAAAAAGAAGCTCAGCGAACTTGCTGCTGAATTATCGGTAACAGAGAAAGGATTTGACCCTGTGACAGTCAAAAACCGAAAATATTATGTGTGCCGGTGGACAATAGGGGTATTTTTCAGACAATGTAAAACCCGTCTGGCGTTGGATACCTATCAGATACGTTCCTCGAAAGGAATCCAGAGGTACTGGCTGTTGATGTCAATGGCACATTATATCTGTGTTATAAGCACTGGGCAATATCAGTCTTTCCAGGAAGGATATCAACTGATTCGCAGTACCATTCAGCAGGAAAAGTATCAATATTTGTTTCAATGTGCAAAATCCTGTGTCGATTTTGAAGCGTTTATGAAATTAGCAGGATAGTTTTGTGCATTTTTTCAAATTTGCTCATTTATAGCTTAATAATTAAAGCAGAAGCAGGATAACGGTGAAGCTTTTACTGAAGATGATTACGCTGCTCTTTCCCTGACACCATTGATGTCCGGAAAAATGAGCCGCAAGGATATGTTTAAAGAAGCAATTTGTCTGGCAAAGCCCAATATTGAGCTGAATGCTGAAAAGACAACTGCGATGTTGTATACACTGGCTGACAAGTTCTTAGACAGAACTGAGTTAGACGAAATTAAGGAGGTAATGCGCATGACCAGACTTGGACAGATGTTAATGGATGAGGGCATGGAACTCAAAGAAACCGACTCCATCAAAAAACTTATGAAAAATATGAACCTGACCATTGACCAGGCAATGAACGCCCTGGAAGTTCCGGCAGATAAACGTGAAAAATACCGCAAGACAATCACTCCTGACAATTAATGGATAAAAGTACCGCCATATTGACTTATCACAATCAATATGGCGGTATCTTTCTTAATACAGTTTCTTACATTTTCTATCTGTTCATTTCATTGTGCTGCACAATCTTTCTCATATTTCCAACCAGAAGCAATGTCAGTACAATGGTTACGATTTTAAACGGAATATTCATATAACTCTTACACAAATCCCAATATATGGCAACGCACATAACAGCAACAGTGCCTCCTGTCAATACGCACATGGACATTTTTGAGACATACAGAGCTTTTTTTGCTTTGGTTTTATCGAATTTGAAACCTATTTTCAAGTGTCGTGGATAGATATTTTTATATCTGTATGTACTCAGTACAATCCCCATCAGTCCATAGGAAACTATAATGCAACTTCCTCCCGCTGATAAAAAGGGAAGAAATGTTACTGATTGTGGAAATACACCCAGATTTTCCAGGATATTTATGAAAAAGTTTATAAGGAATACAATTCCGCATCCACATCCCATCATCATACCGAGCTGATTCTTCTGTCTCATGGCAGTGTTAAAAACTGCGAAAATCAAAACTGCCAGAACACAGCATAAAAGCACGGCTGCAATTGTTCCATATACAGATGACAGATAGGTCAAAATATAATCCGCATTAAAAGCCGGCAGATTTCCCATTACATCTGATTCACTTTTCCCTATCCATTTATTCTGCTGCCAGAATGAATGTAGCATTCCGGTGAAATAATCTTCCTCTCCACCACCTGAAAAAATAGCCTGTAAACGTGCAATCTGATATTCTGTCAGGCTGCTGCTCAGATACCTGATCAGAAAAGCTGCCACAGGCATAGCCAGAAAACCAGCCCAGATTCCGCAGATGGCTTTCTTTTTTCTCACAGTAAACCAGTTCTTTTGAATTGCGATTGTCAGCATAACCAGCATAGATACCAGCATCATACAAGCCGTCATAAGCGCAGGCATGGCACAGACCAATATAACAGGTGCAATCATCCATATGATTGCTCTCATCAAGCCCTTATATCCCCATCCATGATATTTATACAAAATTGCTCCATATATGGGAACATAAAACAGCATCAGAGTCTGCATGGATATTCCTCTTCCTCCCGGCAGTACAATGAAGCATCTTGCCCCATTTAACTGATAGCCACCCAACAAGGTAACCAGACAGGAAAACAGTAAAATGACAGCAATTATTTTCGAAGATCTTGCCAGTACAGTGTAATCCAGAAGATATAAAATCATCATAACTGCAAGTCCGATCACAACATGGAACACATATCTGTCCGAACCGGCCGCAGCGTTCTCACTGATTTTTCCGGCAATCCCTGCATGTATCAAAACGCCTGCAATGCTGATAAGAACGATTATTCCCAGAAGTTTCCATGCAACCTGAGGCCTGTGGACACTGTCAAGAGAGATTCCTGTTTCCACAGGATCTCCCATATCCCGGACAGCTTCCCTCTCTGCCTGTTCACGATCCATGCCTGCCTGCATATTTGCCTCGATCTGATCTTCTATATGATCCTGAAATTCCTGTTTTACATAAGGCCGCGCTTTTTTACAGCGAATCTGTTCCAGTAATGTTTTCAGATATTCGTCCATAGATCACACCTCCATTACAAGCACGTTGGTCACTGCTGCAGAATACTCTTTCCATTCCTCAACTTTCTTTTCCAGAAATCCCCTTCCCTGTCTGGTCAGGCTGTAATACTTTCTGGTCTTTCCGGCTGCCTCCTGTTCGTATACTGTCAGAAATCCCTTATCCTCCAGACTGTGCAGTAAGGGATACAGAGTTCCTGCTTTCAGTTCAAACACGTTCTGAGATTTCTGTCGCAGGGTATCGATCATCTCATATCCATACATATCCTTTTCTGATAGCAATTTCAGTATAAGCATTGTCATACTCCCGGAAACCAGTGATTTTTCAATAGCCATAGTATTCACCTCCCATTGTATAGGTTGTCTATATATCGGTTATCTATATAATAAAGGAACCTGTATACTATGTCAACTGTTTCCGGAATAATTTTGACAACTTCACTGCTATGGCAACCGAGTTCTGGTATCTACATACTTTTTCGGACAGAAAAACCACCGCATTGTCATATAGTAACACAATGCGGTGGTATAAATCTCTCAAAACAGATCCAGCATACTGTCCAGATAGATTTTTTCTCTGACATGTATCTGGTATTCCGGTCTGGTCATGTAATAGAGCAGAAATTCCAGTAGCAGAGCACTTCCGAGTCCTCTTCCTTCTATTTTAAAATTTGAAAATCCCATTGGCAGATAGATATCCCGGATATCATTGATTCCAATAAATCCCGGATTCTCCATAGCTTTTGAAAAAAGATATCCCCTCTCTCCTTCTGGTGCCTTGCAGTAATGCTCCGGGCAGTTTTCACCCAGATTCTTGCGGCTGACCGTTTCATAGCAGGCTTTTCTGTCCCTGCATCCAGCCCAGCAGCATTCATTGCAGAGAAATTCTACTTTGTCCTTCTCAGCCTGAGACAATGTATTTAACTTATCAAAAGCCTTGTTTAGCCGGAAATCCGGCACAACATAATGGAAATCTTTTCTCCTGATTTCTTCCTCAAGCTGTGTAAAATCTGTCAGAACCTTGGTAGTGGAGGAAACAAAATAGAGTCCCGGATACTGCTCCTTAAGATGTTCCAAAAGCAGTTCTGAATAAATGATCACACCGTTTCGCGGTTCTCTGTTTCTCTCAAACAACCGGCACAGTGCATTGCATTTTCTGTCTGAAAGGTGCTCCTGACGAAGCAGGGAATTGCTGAAAGTCAGTCGGGCAGAAATCCCATATTCCTGCATCAGTTCAAGAACCTCCTCCGGGTCATTCTCTCCGAAGCCAGCCCTGCCTCCACCCCAGATACAGTCTGCCGAAGCACCATATATGGAGCCTATTTCACACCAGTCGTAAAAATATTCCCTGTGTTCCCGATATAATGGCAAAAACATCCGATACAGTTCATAAAACTCAAACAGCCCGGGCAGGTGAAAATATGCTTTCTCCTTCATTAATTTTCCAGCACATCCTCTATGGTTTCCGAAGCATCCTCAAGAGCATCCAGGGCTTCGATCAGTTCATCTGCTTTTCCTGTATGTGTCTCCTCTTCTTCATACTCATCAATCAGTGCTGTCAGCTGATCTTTTATCTCTTCCAGACCTTCATAGATTTCCTTTAATTTTTCTTCCCGTTCCATTACGGATGAAAGCTTTACAACTTTAGACATTGTGATACCTCCCATATGCATTTTCTTTAGGAAAAATTATAACACTGCCCTCTTTTTATGTCTATATAATCTGAAGGCACTTGTGATACCCGTTTTCTCTGTGGTATTCTATAGATATGATCATTGCGTTACGCAAAATATAAAGTGGAGGATTTTTATGTTAGTTTGTGATTATATTGTAGAATCTATTGACGGTGACTATGCACATCTTCGCAGAACGGATCTGCCTGAAGAGGAATTAAAGCTCGTAGCGCGGGCACTTCTGCCCTTTGACATCACAGAAGGATGCAGATTACATTATGAAATGATGCAGTATAGTATCATTGACTGATTTGACAGTCTCCGACTCACAGCCGTTACAAAAAGTTTACCAGAAAAGGCAGGTAAGTGACTTTTTTATCCTTTACCTGCCTGTAACTTCACGTTCTCTCTGTAATATCATTTTTTCATCAGATACCCATACTTACGCATCTGTCTTCTTAACAGCTGCTCCACGCGTCTTATTACTTCCCTAGGATAATTTTCCGAATTCTTCTGTAAGTATATCTGAATATCTTTGAATGTAAATTGGAAACCAATCTGAATGCCATACAGTTCTTCTGCTGCATCCAACTGTATATCAAAATCCGAGCTAAATGGCTTCGCCTCAATTTTTTCCAGACAATATTCCAATGACTGATCAATAGGATAATCCTGATTTATGTCGGCAAACATACAAAGTCCCTGATCAAAAAAAGGACTCAGTTCATATTTTTGTGTTTTTTCATTATAAATGACCGCAATATTGTTGGTATGTCTGTCCTCATTCATGAAAAACGCATCTATTTCCAGCATTGCAGTCAGATACGCTCCAAAATTATCTATTTTAGTAATTTCTTCCACCTGAGTTACCAGGTACTGAATGCGTTCTGAAACATCCGCAAAATCTGAGAGCTTTACTGCCAGACTTTCACCTGTATATCGACGATACAATTTTTCCAGCGGAATCAGAATCTGATTTGCTTTCAGAAAATCCAAACTGGAACAGCCCTGAAATATTTTCCCATTATACTCAATTACAGCTGCTTCATACTCAACAAAAGGGAAAGGACAGGTACTCTTCTGCAAAAGGTCAGATACAAGAACTTCAGATAAACCTTCATATCCCATATAATCAGCCTTATACCACCTGTCATCAATTTTCCATTTGAGCTGATCTCCCTTGGAAGTATGACCGCTCTTATGCAAGGGAGAATATGCATCAAAATTGCGAATTTCCATTTTTGATCAGCCCTCCTTTTTCAGAATCATAATCCATTGATGATCATCTGACATGCGCCCCTGTGTTTTTTCAATAATTAATAACGGATCATAAAATGGAAGCCCCATCTCTCTCAGAATATCTTTCCTGTGATCGCGTGTTCTGGGAAAACAGCGTTCTTCCAGAAAATATTCAAAATCAGCCCAATCCGGATCAGTTACAACTCCAAATGCCCGGAAAATAATCTGATCTGTATAGTTTTTAATCTTAATTTTTTCATGCCTGAAATCAATATCTATCGTTGTACACAGATCATCATGATTCATGAAATTCATACGCATTTTCACATCCGGATCATCAGAAAAATTATAGGCTCGCTTTATCTGACTGTAAATCGTCTGACGGGAAACGTGATACTGTCTGGCAATATCTGTAATTTTTTCTCCCCGGTCCTGCAGTGCCAAAATATGTGCCAGCTGTTCTTCTGTAAACGAATTTTTCCTTCCGGTATTTTTTTTCTTTTCAGAAATAATGCTGTTATTCATATCAGCATTCAAACCTCGGTAATTGTCGGCATCTCTGGATATCTGCTTCAGTTCATGAATATCTGTTGTTCCAAAAATCTGCTGTATCTGATCTTGAAAGTTCATATTCACATCACCACCTAAAAAGACATTATGGAAACCACTTTCACATATAACAGTTTGTGTAATTGAGTATAGCATGGAGCAAAAAGAAGTGTCAAGAAATAGTTTCTTGACACTTCTTCACCCATATCTACTCAATATGATTATATGCTTTTTCTTATTTCCGCTCCAAAAATCCCTTGGTTTTCCCCATAACATCCTGGAGAATTTTCAGGTTTTCCAGTGTATCTGTTGTTTCCAGTGAATGGTTTGCATTTTCATAAGTATACATTGGCACCTGCTGTTTTTGAGAAAAAGCCTGTACTTCAGGAACAATACTCCATGGATCTGAAGTTCCGATAAAGGCAATGGCATCTCTGTGAGCAAAATTATATGTGTATTTCAATGGTGTGTATAGTATCTGCCGACATCTGATACTGTGTTTCTCTGCATATGCGGATGCTATGATCGTGCCTACGCTTTTTGCGACAAATAATATTTCATCATATTTGTCAAAGTCAATGGCAGAAAGACTTTTCTCTGCCTGTTCATAAAGGCTTTCGAATGCCTGCTGCATTTTTTCTTCATTTCCCCGGATATTTCCGCCATCATAAGTATAGCTTAATGCAATTGTTTCTTCATAGCCGCATTCCTGCGCCAGCTTTCGTGAATAATATAAAAGCGGCCTGTCACAATGATACCCGATACCCGGGAAAAATACTGCTGCCTTCATGTTCTGCTCTCCATTTAATAGCTGCTCCATCATTTTTCATCAGATTGCCAGAAGATTCTTAATTGCTTCCATATAGACCAGAACTGCCTCTTCCATGCCGGATACGAGGATAAATTCATCTGCACTGTGGATACGATAATCGATTCCCGGCTTTTCAGGTCCAAATGCAATGATATTTTTAAGAGATTTTGCATAAGTGCCACCGCCGATTACCATTGGTTTGTTCTCTGTATCACCTGTTACATCTGTGTAAGCTTTGTATAAAGCATTTACCAGTGGGGATTCTCTTGGGAAGAATAAGGCATCACCAATTCCCAGAATCTCTATACGTCCATTCTCATCCTCAAGTCTGCTCTCACACATCCTGCGGACTTCATCTGCTTTCAATGTTACAGGTACTCTGATATCAATTGTACAGGAGATCACATCATTCTCTGTTTTGATCATACCGTTGCAAAGAGTAAGTTCGCCATACTCATCTGCAAATTTCAGTCCAATGCCTTCACCATCGCAGGATGTGCCGATATGTGTATTATAGAATTCCACAAAATCGTCCTTAAATCCTGCTTTCTCCAGACATTCAAAAGTAACACCTATTGCATTGACCCCAAGAGTCGGAGTGCTGGCATGTGCCGGAACTCCCTTTGCATAAATACTGATCTGTCCATTTCCCTCTGTTACCTTATATTCCTGAAGCTTTGTCTCTGCAAGTACAGCTTCCAGTCTCTCCTTCAGTCCTTCTTCGGCAGGAACAACTATTGTGGAGTAATCGCATACTGCGTTAAAGACAAACCCTCCATCTGCAGAGATGATTTTCGTGTTCTTGGAATAAGCCATCATCTGCAGAAGCCCCTTTTCGCCATGAATACATGGAAAACTGGCATCCGGGGTAAAGCCGCAGGATAATTCTTCTGCCACTTCATTATAATGTTCCATACATTTGGAACCTGTTTCCTCATTACATCCCATAATGAGACGTACTCTCTTGTTCAGCTTCACACCTGAATCGCGGAGAAGCTTCATTGCATAAAGAGCTTCCAGAACAGGTCCCTTATCATCTGTTGTTCCACGACCGTAAACATAATCACCCTCACGTGTCAGTTTAAACGGATCATAACTCCAGTCGCCGCCTACAGGTACGATATCCAGATGTCCGGCAATACCAACAATCTCATCACCCTCGCCCATCTCTGCATAACCACAGTAATTATCCAGATTGACTGTCTTAAATCCAAGCTCCTGTGCAATCTTAAGACCTTCTTCCAGTGCTTTGGCAGGTCCTTCTCCAAAAGGTTTCCCCTCTGCGGGAGTGCCAAGCTGAGAATCAATGGCAACCAGCCTTCCCAAATTGGTAAGCATCTCCTCTGTTAATCCATGAATCTGTTCTTTGATATCCATAATTTTTGCGCCTCCTGTTAAATACTTTCTCTATCTTTGAAATATCTTTATCATTATTTTCTCATTTTATCATATTCGGGCACAAAATAACAGCAGATTGCAGGAATGATTTTTCAGACCCACTCTATGGCCAGATAAAATTGCAGTTTCCGGCCTCCAGACCGTCAATGAGAATGTTCTGGCCTGTACAGAAACGGTTTTTTACCGCCATAAAGTAAATCCACTCTGCTGCCTCTTCCACAGACATCCATCGTTTCAGAGGTGTGAGTTCCATGATCTGATTCCAGAGCTTTTTATCCTCCATCACCGGCCGGTTCAGTTCAGTCATTACCCCACCGAAATCCAGGCTGTTGCATGTAGCCTGATAAGGAGCTATCCTCATGGCCACGTTTTTCGTGTAGGCAAGGACTCCTCCTTTGCTTGCCGCATACTCCGGAAATTCAGACCCTGTATGTCCGCTTGCTGATCCAATCATAATAACAGAATAAATATTTGGATGAATGCCGTAATGTTCTGTAACAGAAATCGTCCCTTTCAGATTTACATCAATATCATCGCCATTCTGGACACCTGCATTATTGATCAGAATATCTACCGGTCCGATTTCCGGATAAGAGTTTTTGTCTCTGATATCCAGACAGAAATGCGTATATTTCGGATGTTGGATTGAGGATATATTTTTATCAAATCCATAGACTTCATGATTTTCTTTCAGGAACAATTCTGCACAGCCTTTCCCGATCCCGGATGCTGCGCCTGTGATCAGAACTTTCATCAGGCAAAATTCTCCTTCATACTTTTACGCAGCGCTGTAATAAGAACTGCTGCTACTGCAATACACAGAACCCTGTCAATGTAATCTGTGATAAACTGAACCACAAAGCAGCTTCCTACCATTCCAAGAGGTGTTTTTGCCAGAAGCTGTACAAGAACGGTGGATCCGGAAGAAGTGATTCCTCCAAATAAAAACGCCGTAATACAGGAACTGATTATGGTAGATGGAAGTGTGATCACAAGAGCAGCCGGAAATATCTGCCACTTTTTCGGCTGGAATTTTCTGTACACAAGACCTGTCACAAAACCAAGAAGAATCCCTACCGGAGCGTAATACAGGGAATAAATATCTACAGTCATTCCCATCAGCAGGCCGCTGAGCAGATTAGGCAACATTCCATAAAAAGGACCCAGAACAGCAGCCACAAATACGGTTCCGATACTGTCCAGATAAATAGGAAGTTTCAGAAATAAAGCAATCTGTCCTCCCACAAAATTAATGCAGATAGCAAAAGCAATCATACAGATTTTCTGTACACTTATTTTTTCAGTTTTCATTTTAAATCTCCTCGTATTAAATCTTGTAAAATATCCAGTTTTTCCGGTTCCTGATCAAGGATCCTTGAAAGAAACATCTGAAAGAATCCATACACATCTACCTCAGTCAGCACCCTCGCATTCGATGCTTTCCGATAGAAATTCATAGCGTCCACAACAGACTGCCCAAGAGAAATCCCCTCTGTTTCAATCTGTACATAGGAATCAAAGCCTTTGCAGAGTTCCGGATTGATAAAATATGCCACTGCCAGGGGATCATTGATCACACAGCCAATGATATGCTCCCATTCCCAATGAAAATCAAAATAAAATTTCGTAATCTTCTTTACAAATTCCCCTGTTTCTTTGTTCAGACGGCACATATACTCCAGCAGATCAGGCGTGAGCACAATCTTTCTCGTCACATCCAGCCCGACCATATGGATTTTCTGGCCATTCTGATGGAGTGTCTCATATACCAGTGAAGCCCCATCCGGGTCACACCAGTAATTGTATTCTGCAACAGGTGAACAGTTTCCATGACTTTTAAAGCTGCCGCCCATGGAAACAATTTCCTCAATACAGGAAAATGCTTCTTTATCTTTCTGGATCAGTCTGGCAAGATTGGTCATAGGTGCCAGTTCGATTATGGATACTTTCTCTTTTTTCAGTACATCAGCCAGAAAATCCACAGCACTGATCTGCTGCTGATAACCGGTTACTTCAGGCAGAAAGCTCTCTCCAAGCCCGTCTTCTCCGTGAGTATCCAGAGCATTCACGTAATCCCGCCTTAAGGGAGTGCTTTCCCCAATGTACACAGGAACATCCAGACGATTCATCTGCTTCAGGATTTTCTTTGCATTTCCAAATCCCATCTCCACCGGTGAATTTCCACACACAATGGTGATTCCGATCACTTCGATCTCCGGTGATTTCAGTGCAAGCATAATCGCAAGACTGTCATCAATCCCCGGATCACAATCAATAATTACTTTTCTTTTTTTCATTTAATTCCTTTCTGTCAAAGCAAAAAAAATACTTTTGTTTATCCCTCAATAAACAAAAGCATCAGCAAACAGACCGCTTATGATAACTCATAAGCGACCGCAATATTTTTTACTTTGCCTAGTTTTTTATACTGGGAGGGTTTCGAACCAGTTTCGGTGGTTATTTTAACACATATTTTTATGCATGACAACAGTTAGCGCATACACCATTTGAGATTTGCAGCATATTCTAACAGCAGAAATCTCGTGACATGCTCCCGCCACTTAAATCTTACAGATTTTGAAGTGGGGGCTTCCTGCTCGATTGCCCTTCAGGGCAAAGCTAAAACAGGCTATCCCCGCG
>NZ_JAJDMJ010000061.1:0-20161 GCF_020593585.1 Blautia sp. DFI.6.71 | reverse complement strand
AGGCAATCTGGAATGAATTTTGGCTACGTTACTGAGAACGGAGTGAACAGTAACGTATACTAAGCCCTGTTTACATATATTGTAAATGGGGCTTTTCAAAAAGAACGAAATGTGCTATTATGTATTTATCTAATCTATACGTGATGAAATTCTTTCATCACATTTTCCATTTTTGTTTTAAACGAATTGTGAATATCTGCTTGGCTCAGATAAACTGCGGAGCAGTTATTCGGTTATGAGCAAGTAGCGAATCTGATGATTTTATCTGTTTGACAATTGAACAGGAGGTGAACCAGTGAATTTATCTGGAACTGTATTAAAAGGGCGTTACTGTATTCTGGATCCTGTTGGAAAAGGCGGCAGAGGGAAAGTTTACCTTGCCAGAGACCTGGAACTGGGCGTCTTGTGGGCGGTAAAAGAAATACCGGTATCCGACAAAAGTGAAGCCCATATGCTTTTGAAACTTTCGCATCCGTCTTTGCCAAAGATGATAGATTACATAGAAGATAACCGAAAATGTTACCTTGTTATGGAATATGTCAGGGGAAAATCTCTGGGTGAGTATTTAAGAGGCGGAAAACATTTTTCCATAAATGAAATCGTTAAATATGGAATGGAGATTTCAGATGTATTCTCCTATTTTCATGGTCGGAAACCACCGGTTTATTATGGAGATCTGAAGCCTGACAATCTGATGCTGGGTGAGAATGGAAGATTATATCTGATCGATCTGGGCGGTGCTGTAAACGGATATAAATATCACCATAAAGTATGTATAGGCACTGCCGGTTTTGCTGCGCCGGAACAATATGAGGGAAAGATAAATGCAGCAACAGATATTTATACATTTGGAAAAACATTATCTGCCTTATGTGGAAAAACAGATTGTCTGTTATTCATCCGGAACATGTCATTATTCTGGCTTATTTTCAGATGCTGCATGAAGAAACCGGAAATGCGTTATCAAAATATGAAGACTGTACAGAAAAAACTAAGCAGAATCCAGAAGAGACAAAATCAGAGTAAAATTAAAAACATGTTGGTTTTGGCAGGGAGCAGTATTGCTTTTGCAGTAATAACTGTTTTTCTTCTGTTTAGTTCTGATCTGGTATCCGGTTCCAAAACATTTGATTTTTATGAAGAGCTAACTGATATTACAGACCTTTATTATCAGGAAGAATTTCAAAACGGCAGTAAAGCGGACAGGGAAAAAATCTGTGAACAGGCAGATACCGGACTGCGGAAATTACAAAAACAATGCGCTGAAAAAGAGGAGTCCAGAGAGATATTACAGCTTCTGGCAGTAAACAGTGAGTACCAGGAAAATTATGAAAATGCAGGATTCTACTATGAGCAAATGCTTCTTTATGATGAAACGTACAGAGCCGGATACGGTGAATATGGAATGTTCCTGTTCCGTACCGGGAAAAAGGAAGCCGGTCAGGCACTATGGACAGAATATAAGTCGAAAGAAACAATGTTAGACGATACAGTCAGCAGAAATCTGAGATTGTGGGAAAAGGAGATGACTAAGAGTGAAGAAAAATCATAACAGACTCTGGATTGTGACATTTGTATGTTTATGTCTGTGTCCGACTTCGACTATCTCTGCCATGCAGATGGGAGGTTTTGATATTGATGTAGGAAATGGAGAAAACAGCAGCTGGCAATGGCATGAGGAACAGCAGTGGAATCAGAGCAGTTGGGAGAATACGTGGGAAAATAACCGGCAGACTGGAGACAACACATCAGAAACTCCTGTACAGAACGATCAGGCCCAGGACAATGGATATCAGTATGATTCTGATATAGGAAACGGAACACAGGATAATATACAGCAATGGGATGGTGTACAGCAGAATAACACTGACTGGAATAACAGCAGTCAATGGAACAATAATTCTCAGTGGGATAATAATTCTCAGAATAATAATGTCCAGAATAATAATGCCCGGAATAATAATTCTGCATGGAACGCTCAACCTCAGACAGATAACAATATGCAGATAACATCCCGGACGGATAATGAATCCGCTGTTAAGATATCAGAAAAACCCACCCCAACATCAATACCTGTACCAACACCTAAACCTGCGAAAAATCCGAAGCCGACAAAAACACCCAAATCAACTCAGCCCCCAACTCCTAAGCCGTCAAAAAAGAAAAATAAGAAGAAACAAAATAAAGCAAAGAAAACAGAAAAAGAAAACAAGAATACAGGTAATTCCAAAGTATTTCAGAATAAAGAAAACCAGGGGGATACTGTTGAATACACGCATGTAAAAGATGAAGCTGTTAAGTTTCATTGCACACAAAATACAGATAGTTTCCATACCCCGCGAATTCAGATAATATCCCGGGGCTCTGTTCAGATTCTTTCTTTTCGGCTTAACAAAACAGAATGTCCCTGGCATTGGGAAGGAGACTGGATCATACCGGATACGGAAGATGAAAATGTAAAAGAAATAGAATTGTTGGTTATCTCTCAAGGCGGAAAGCTGATAAAAATGAATCCCCGGATTTTTTCCTCATAGACGCTTCAGGAAAACAATGCTATAATTTATCATATTATATCAATTTTTCTGAGACAGGAGGAATCTATGTACAAAGTAATTTTGTTTGATTTAGATGGAACATTAACAGAATCCGGAGAGGGTATCACCAAGTCTGTTCAGTATGCACTGGAGAGAATTGGAAAGCCTGAACCGGACCTTGAGAAACTGAAGGTTTTCATAGGACCGCCGCTTATGGAGATGTTTATGCAATATGCACAGATTGATGAGGCAACCGCAAAACAGGCGGTGGAAATTTACAGAGAACGCTATTCTGTGACAGGAATCTTTGAAAATGCCGTATATCCGGGAATTGAGAACATGCTGGCACAGTTGGAGAAGAAAGGATATATTCTCGCAGTAGCATCCTCTAAACCGGAAGTATATGTGAGACAGATCCTGGATCATTTTGGACTTACCCGGTACTTCACAGAAATCGGCGGAAGCGAATTGAATGGTCGAAGAACAAACAAGACAGAAGTGATCGAAGATGTTCTGAAACGTCTGAATATGGACAAACACAGAGATCAGGTTATTATGGTTGGAGATAAAGAACATGATGTATACGGAGCACGCAAAGCTGGCCTGGAATGTATTGCAGTTTCTTTCGGATATGGAACTGAAGAAGAGCTTAAACAGGCAAAACCTCTGAAAATCGTTGATTCTGCAGAAGGAATCGTAGATTTTTTCGCCTGAGCCCTCTGCGAAAACAAAATATTGTTTCTAAAATCTGGAGGGCAGGATATCCGGCAGGAATCCATTTTGTGATTTCGCAGATCGTTGCAGGGACTGCGCTGGCAGTATTTGCAAGAACAGCAGGAAATTCGGCAGAGACATACTATAATTACACGATTTTTCTCACAGGCTTAACAGGAATCCTGGCTATGATCCCGGCATTGTATTTTTATCGAAGAGATAAAGTTAGAAGAATTGCCAGCGGCCTGATCCCGGCGCAGAAAAAAGTACCGCTTTCTATATCGGAAACAGTTCTTTTACTTCTGGCAGGAGCCGGATTTGCACAATATGGAAACTTCCTGATGGCAATACTTCAGTCATTTATCAACAGCAGCACCTATCAGGAGAGCATGACCAGAATTACAGAAGGAAAATCACTTTTTATGATGATTTTCTGGATGGGAATCGTTGCGCCGGCAGCAGAGGAAATGATCTTTCGCTGGTTAATCTATCTGCGTCTGCGTGACTGGATGAAGCTGCCGGTGGCAGCAGTGATTTCCGGAGTGGTCTTTGGTATATATCACGGAAATATCGTGCAGGGAATATACGCAAGTATCCTCGGAACTGCATTTGCATGGATACTGGAAATGAGTGGAAATATTTACAGCAGTATGCTGCTCCATATGGGAGCAAACATCTGGTCACTGCTTATCTCAGAATATGCACTGGATTTGTATTCCATGAAATATGGGGTACAGATTCTCATATTAATCTATCTGATTCTGTTGATCAGTGTGGTATATTGCCTTACCCATTTCGAAAAGATGTGCAGTATAAGAAAAAAGAAAAGAATGATATAAAAATAGAGACAAGATAAAGACATCTGCAATTGTGGAATGACAGTACACATGCAGGTGTCTTTGTTATTAGAAAAAAGATTATGTTAAGGCAAAAAGAAAATAATCAGTATACGGAAATTTAGATGTACTGGAAAGAGTAAAACCTAACAGTTTGATTAGGATTCGGAAATAACCTTTTACTGAATTAAACAGAGAATATCTGTTTGACAAATAAGTATTTAGCTATTAAGTACTTGACAGATACAACAGTATTCTGTATTATGAATGTATCAATACAACTAATACACTAAGTACACACATAAAATAAAACAACACATCATGAAACACGTAACAGAAAGGAGGAATCACCAGTGATTGTTTTGGATTATCAGGACAGGCGTCCAATCTATGAACAGGTTACAGATAAATTTCAGATCCTAATCCTGAACGGTGTCCTGCCGCCGGGATCGCAGATGCCGTCAGTAAGGCAGCTTGCCACAGAACTGTCCGTCAATCCCAACACGATCCAGCGTGCATATATGGAGCTGGAGAAACTGGGACTGATCTATCCTGTAAAAGGCAGAGGAAATTTCGTAGCAGACAGCTCTCAGGTACAGAAGATAAACAGAGAGAGCTACCGAAAAGAATTCACAGCACTGATACAGAAAGGCAGAAACACAGGATTCAACAGAGAGGAACTGGAGAAAATGCTTGCGGAAATCTTTGAAAAGGAGGACGAATCATGATAGAGATCAGAAACTGCAGTAAAGCTTTCGGAGAGATCCATGCCATTGACCATGTATTAATGGAAATCGGTGAACGCCAGATTTTCGGACTGGTAGGGACCAACGGTGCAGGAAAGAGCACGCTGCTTCGAATGGCTGCCGGAGTGATAAAGCCGGACGAAGGAGAAATCCTGGTGGATCAGGAACCGGTCTATGAGAATGAAAAGATAAAACAGCAGATATTTTACATTTCAGACGGTGGATATTTTCCACAGGGATATACGGCAGCAGATCTGAAAGATTTCTACAGAGAATATTATCCGGACTTTATGACTGACCGTTACAGTAAATTAATGGACCAGTTTCATCTGGATGAGAAACGCAGGATCAGTTCCTACAGCAAGGGAATGAAGAAACAGCTTCTGGTCATTATGGGAATCAGTGCAGGGACAAAATATCTGTTATGCGATGAAACGTTCGATGGACTTGATCCGGTCATGCGTCAGGCAGTAAAGAGTCTGTTTGTGTCTGAAATCATGAATCGGGATTTTACCCCGGTGATCGCATCTCATAATATGAGAGAACTGGAGGACGTGTGTGACCATGTAGGATTCCTGCACAAAGGAGGAATTCTTTTATCCAGAGAACTGGAAGACATGAAATTCCATATCCATAAGATCCAGTGTGTACTGCCGGATCAGACAAAAGAAGAAGCACTTTTGAAAGAATTGGACGTTTTAAAGAAAGAACATCAGGGATCACTTCTGATACTTACTGCAAGAGGGACCAGAGAAGAAATACTTCAGAAAGTACAGACACAGAATCCAATATTCTGCGAAGTGATTCCATTGACACTGGAGGAGATATTTATCAGCGAAACGGAGGTGGCAGGCTATGAAGTCAAAAACATTTTCTGGTAGATCATTAAGAAGCAGCTTAAAAGGCAGTACCTGGATTCTGGTGCTGTTGTTACTGGGGTTTATGGTTGCATTTCCGGTAGCAGAACTGATGCTGATCGGAAATCAGACGGATGAAATCCACAGGATGACTTTTGCCATGATCTGTTCCTATCTGATAGTTCCAGGCTTTTTGGTTACAATGCTTGCGGCCGTTGTAAATGCCCTGAATGAATTCTGGTATCTTTTTTCCAGAGATAAGATTGATTTTTATCACAGTCTTCCGGTAACAAGAAGCAGGTTCTTTTGGGAAAAAGCAATCAGAGGTTTGGTGCTGTATCTGGTTCCATATGTGATCATGGAACTGATCACAATGGCGATCGCAGTCAGCAAAGGACATGGTAGTCATCTGATCACGGCAGCGGGGAAAATGTTTCTGGAACATTTGCTTATGTATCTGCTGCTGTATTTCGGAGCAGTGTTGGCACTGGCAATTGCGGGAAATATTCTGGCAGGTATTCTGTCATTATGCTGTGTTTACCTTTACGGACCGGTACTGGGCATTCTTTTATGGGTGCTGGAAATGATGTATTTCAGAACGAATATGGGACTTAAAGAGGGAATGGCAGAAAAGATATCTGTTTTTCTTTCACCTGTATCTATTTCCGTGGCATTGCGGACTTATTCAGGACAAAAGAATTTCTGGATCATTATAGTGGGCGGGATACTGCTTCTGATTGTTCTGGCAGTATGTGCATATCTGGCATATACAAAGCGTCCAGCTGAGAAAACAGGAAAATCTTTTGTTTACGGATTTCTGGAACCAATCCTTTTGTTTATGGTCGTAATCCCTGCTGCTCTGGCAATTGGAACGATGTTTGCGCTGATCGGACCGGAAGAGAACAGGACTGGCTGGTGGATATTCGGGCTTGTGCTGGGGACAGTTGTATTTTATGGAATTTTGCAGGTTATTTTTGCAATGGATTTCCGTAAAATGGCAGCACATAAGCTGCAGCTTATGCTTTTGGGAATATGTGTAGCTGTCAGTGCCTGGATATTACACACAGATGCCATCGGATATGATACAAGAATTCCGACAATGGCAAAAACTGAGGGAATCAGTCTGAATCTGGAGTGGATAGGAACTGAGAGTGTGAATGAACCGCAGATGGAAGTGAGTTCTGGTTCATATAAACTGGACAGACTCTTTTATTTTATGGGCGGAAATTATGGCAGATGGACAGATGCAGGAATGTCAGATAAAATCTATGAAGTGTTAAAAGAAATTGCGTCTTATCAGAACAGTAAGGAGTGCAGCGGAACAGAAATAGGAGTTCAGTTTAAAAAGAAGAGCGGTTTCGATATTACCAGACAATATATAGTGACAGCGGAGCAGCTTGGCAGACTGCTGGAAGCATGCTATGAGCAGGGAACATTAAAAGATAATAAATATGATATTCTGGAAAAGTACAGACAGAAAGTGTCTTTTATAACAGTAGATCCTTTAAATGAATTAGATGATCAGTACTCTGTAACATTGGAAAAATCTGACAGTCAGAAGCTGCTGGATCTGCTGAAACAGGATATAGCAGAAGCCTCACCGCAGGAACTTATAGGAATCCCGTGTGGACAGATGGAGCTTTACGCTACTTCCTATGCAGATATGGATGAGCATATTGCACCGGAATCCTATGCAGAAGTAGGAAGATATATTTTCCCGACATTTAAGCGGACACTTGTTTTCCTGAAAGAAAAAGGTTATGCTTTTGTTATGGAAAAAGAAAATCTGAAACAGTACGATTATTCAGTGACATATAATGCAGAAGAAATGGATGTCACAGATTCTGAACAGAAAGAAGAATTAGCCCAGAGCCTGATCCGTGAATGGGAGTGTCCGGCATGGCTGGAAACGGAGGCGGGTGTGAGTGTGAAAGTGGCTCTGAACAGTACAGAGTCTGCCGGAGAATCGCTAAACGGAATAGAGTTTGCTGTACTGAAAGCGAAAGAGCCGGAATTTATAAAGAAAATAGTAGAAACTGGCGAGGAAGAAGAATGAAGAAAGCAGTTCGTCTGGACAAGTTCCTGGCAGATGCAGGAGCAGGAACCAGAAGTGAGGTAAAAAAATTTATTCAAAAAGGAAAAGTCCAGGTCAACGGTGTGCCTGCAAAGAAATCGGAGATCAAGGTCAGTGAAGAGGATGAAGTAGTTCTGGACGGAAACAGAATTTCCCAGGCACCGGAATTTGTCTATTATCTTCTGCACAAACCGGCAGGGTATGTTAGTGCCACAGAAGATAAGCGGGACAAAACAGTGATGGAACTTGTAGCATCAGACAGAAAAGGCCTGTTTCCGGTGGGAAGACTGGACAAAGATACGGAAGGACTGCTTCTGATCACAGACGACGGAGCACTGGCGCATGAATTGCTTTCTCCAAAGAAACATGTGGACAAGACCTATTATGCGGTTACAGACGGATGTATGACCAAAGAGGATGTGCAGCGCTTCGCAGATGGTCTGGAAATCGGAGAAAAAAATCCCACAATGCCGGCAAAACTGAAGATCCTCAGTACAAGAAAAGTTGAAGAGACAGAACTGGAACAGTACCCGTCAGGATGGTCATCAGAAATTCAGCTTACGATCAAAGAGGGGAAATTCCATCAGGTCAAGCGAATGACAGAAGCAGTAGGAAAGAAAGTCGTCTATCTGAAACGAATTTCCATGGGAGTATTGACATTGCCGGATGATCTCAAAAAAGGCGAATGCCGACAGTTGACTGCAGAAGAAGAAAAGAGATTAAAAGAAAGTGTTGTCATAAAATAAGTAAAATTGTAAGAATACATGGTTGATTGTCCGTTGATATAATGGACATTATAACATGTGTCGGTAAAGTGCAGGAAACTGAGTTTGTCAGAAGCAGATCAGAACCTGGAAGAAACTGTAAAAATAATAAAAAATTTGCAAAAAACCCTCTTTACATGGAGGGTTTTTGTATGCTATACTACAGAAGTTGCGAGTCATGCGCATCTATTGCGTGTGCAAAAATATACACGTTCGGAGATTCCCGCGGATGGTGCCCTGCGGTGTGAGGCTGGGTCCCCAGGAAAAAGAACCGGGCGGAAGAAATTAACCAAAAAAGGAGAACAAACATGAGCGTTATTTCAATGAAACAGCTTTTAGAAGCAGGCGTACATTTCGGACATCAGACAAGAAGATGGAACCCTAAAATGGCTCCATACATCTACACAGAGAGAAACGGTATCTACATCATCGACTTACAGCAGTCTGTAGGTATGGTTGACGATGCTTACAATGCAATCGCTGATATCGTAGCAGACGGTGGAAGCATCTTATTCGTAGGAACAAAGAAACAGGCTCAGGATGCTATCAAAACAGAAGCAGAGCGTTGCGGACAGTTCTATGTAAACGAGAGATGGTTAGGTGGTATGCTTACAAACTTCAAAACTATCCAGAGCCGTATTGCAAGACTGAAAGAAATCGAAGCTATGGAAGCTGATGGAACATTTGACGTTCTTCCTAAGAAAGAAGTTATTGAGCTGAAAAAAGAACTTGCAAAATTACAGAAAAACATCGGCGGTATCAAAGAAATGAAGAGACTTCCGGATGCAATCTTCATCGTAGATCCTAAGAAAGAAAGAATCTGCGTACAGGAAGCTCATACATTAGGAATCCCGCTTATCGGTATCTGCGATACAAACTGTGATCCGGAAGAACTGGATTATGTAATTCCGGGTAACGATGATGCAATCCGTGCAGTAAAATTAATCGTTTCCAAAATGGCAGACGCTGTTATCGAAGCAAAACAGGGTACTGCAGATGTAGGCGGTGAAATCGAAGCTGAATCTGAAGAGTTCGCAGCTACAGAAGAATAATTTTTTGAACCAGTACAGGAAAGCCGACAGGCTTTCCTGTCATTGAAAAAGGAAAAGCCCCTCCGGGCGATTTACGAATATTATTCAGGAGGAAAATGAAATGGCTATCACAGCAGCACAGGTAAAAGAATTAAGAGAAATGACCGGCGCCGGAATGATGGATTGTAAGAAAGCTCTTACAGCTACAGAAGGTGATATGGATAAAGCAGTAGAATTCCTTCGCGAAAAAGGTCTTGCTACAGCACAGAAGAAAGCAAGCCGTGTAGCAGCAGAAGGTCTTTGCAAAACTTTAGTTTCCGAAGACGGAAAGAAAGCAGTTGTTGTAGAAGTTAACGCTGAGACAGACTTCGTAGCTAAGAATGAAAAATTCCAGAACTACGTTGCAGATGTAGCAGCTCAGGCTATGAACACAACAGCAGCAGATATCGATGCTTTCCTTGCAGAAGCATGGGCACTTGATACAACTAAGACTGTTAAAGAAGCTCTTGCAGCTCAGATCGCAGTTATCGGCGAGAACATGAACATCAGAAGATTTGCTCAGGTTACAGAAGAGAACGGTTTCGTTGCTTCCTACACACATATGGGCGGTAAGATCGGTGTTCTTGTAGACGTTGAAACAGACGTAGTTAACGATGCTGTTAAAGAAATGGCTAAGAACGTAGCAATGCAGATTGCAGCTCTGAAACCACAGTACACAAGCGATAGCGAAGTAAGCGCAGAATACATTGAGCATGAGAAAGAAATCCTTATGGCTCAGATTCAGAACGATCCGAAAGAATCCCAGAAACCGGCTAAGGTTATCGAAGGAATGATTACAGGTCGTATCAAAAAAGAGCTTAAAGAAATCTGCCTTCTTGACCAGACATACGTTAAAGCTGAAGACGGAAAACAGTCTGTAGCTAAATACGTAGAGCAGGTTGCTAAAGAAAACGGTGCTAAGATCACTGTTAAAGGTTTCGTACGTTACGAGACAGGTGATGGTATCGAAAAGAAAGAAGAGAACTTTGCAGAAGAAGTTGCAAAACAGATGGCACAGTAATCTGGTTTTTGCAGAACTTTAAAAAGAGTCTTAAAACCCTTGAAAATCCAGTATTTTCAAGGGTTTTTCTTATATACACCACTTCATATATTGCATTATAAATTCATGTAACTTTTTAAACGGATTTTCG
This sequence comes from Blautia sp. DFI.6.71, assembly GCF_020593585.1. Taxonomy (NCBI): domain Bacteria; kingdom Bacillati; phylum Bacillota; class Clostridia; order Lachnospirales; family Lachnospiraceae; genus Blautia; species Blautia sp. DFI.6.71. The sequence continues at coordinate 9,415 of NZ_JAJDMJ010000061.1, read as the reverse complement.
TAAAATGTTCGTCATGGTTTTCGTAAAACCTGCGTACGAACTTCTTAACGAAAACTTTGCATGATTTTTAAGAAAAATGTGGCGATTTCGGTAGCTAACTATAAAGCAATTTATAATACTTGCAGGAATAGAGGTTCAAATTGCAAAAGGATTTGGGCAGTAGTAGGAAGGTTGGAAATGTGGTATGATTGAGAACAGGACATAAGAGAAAACAGGAACTGAATAGAGTGTGAGTAAAGAAGAAATCTTTGAATATGTGCAACAGCAATATGGAACACTCCCAGAATATCTATGGAGCAAATGACATTTTGGAAGAATACAGAAAGTGTGAGTAAAGAAATTATGGAATTGTTGAAAACAATCAGAGGAGACATTACAAAAATTACAGATGTTCAGGCAATCGTAAATGCTGCGAATAATTCACTTCTTGGTGGCGGAGGTGTGGATGGAGCAATTCACAGAGCAGCAGGACCAGAACTTTTGGAAGAATGCAGAACATTACATGGATGTGAGACAGGGAAGGCAAAAATTACAAAAGCATATAAGCTCCCTTGTGAGTATGTTATCCATACAGTAGGACCAATATGGAATGGTGGGAATCAAAATGAAAAAGAATTACTTGCAAGCTGTTATTTATCTTCTATGCAGCTGGCACTGGAACACAAAATCAGAAAAATCGCATTTCCGTCAATTTCTACAGGAGTGTATTCATTTCCGGTTGGACTTGCAGCAAAAATTGCAGTAAATACAGTTGCTGGATTTTTGAAGGAACATCCAGATGATTTTGATCTGGTGGAGTGGGTTTTGTTTGATGAACATACGGAATTGGTTTATGCGATAGAAGTAAATGCGCATAATAAAGGAATATAGAAGATGAGAATATTGATGTTAGGAAACAGTTTTACAACGGCAAATCATATGCCGGACATGTTGGCTGAGTTGACCGGTGCAGAGATTGTGCAACATACCCGTGGAGGGGAACGATTGGCAGATCAGTTAAATCCGAAAACAAAGATGGGAAAGCGTACACAGGAAGCTTTGCAAAATGAAAAATGGGATTTTGTCATTTTACAGGAAATGAGCAATGGTCTAATTACATCAAAAGCCAGTTTCCTTGAAAATGCGGAAAAACTCTGTGAGAAGATCAGGGAGAATGGAGCAAAGCCAGTTTTTTATGCGACTTGGGCATATCAACGTGGAGAAAAGAAGTTGGAAACTTTTGGAATGGATTATGATGAGATGTATCAGAAACTGTATGAAGCTTATCACCTAGCAGCAGATAGAAACCATACTTTGATTGCAGATGTTGGAAAGAAATTTTATGAACTTTCAGATAAAGTAAATCTTTATGCGGATGATGGGTGCCATCCAAATGAAAAAGGTTCCCAGATAGCAGCAGAGATAATTGCAGAAGTCTTGATGAATTGAATAACGTGATATGAAAAAAGCAGCTTGATTATCGAGTTAGTTACTCTCGGTTCAAACTGCTTTTCTTTTGGGCTTTATCTCTCATACAGGAGTATTGTCATCATCAAGTTGGAAAATATCGGCTATCTGGGATTCTATTTTTATGAAATCGTGGTGCCACAGGCAAAAGAAACTGCTTTGTCCATGGCTGCGGATGGAATGAAAGCTGAAAAAATAGCCCACTATCTTAAAGTAAGTGCTGCGATGGTTCAGAACTGGATCGATGAAAGCATGAGTGTTGTACAATAATTTAATGATATAATGAAGAGAAGCTGCCAGGAGATAAGAAAAATCTCTTGGTGGCTTTTGGGAATTAAACCTATGATTTTTTTGTAAAAGTTTAAACTATCTTCATTTTGCGGCAAAAAATAAATTTCATCTTTCAATTACTACTGGGGATGTCGAAATGTGGTATTAACCGACATCCTCTTATGATATCATCCTGCATATCTAACTTCCATAAATTGTCTTTCGTTATCAGCAATCGGTGGATTTTCCAACGCTTTAATCCAGTAGATTTCTCCATCGCATTCTAATTGAATATACATCTTTCCGTTTATGAGTGCGCATTTAATGATTTTTGTTAATGATCCGGTTTTCAGTGTTGTGTTCACCGCAGTAGCACCTGGTCTGGTATATGTCGGAAGATCACTGTTTACTGTGAAATGTCGGCTGCTTCCATCTGCGGAATATATTTCTTTGTAAGATCCATATCTGCTTGTCGGAACAAATTTTCCATTGACATATTCGTAGGTGAAATTAATTGCATTGATACCAAGAGAATAAGAAACGATGCTCTCTGTAATTACAATCTTATTTCCATTTAAGTTGGTAACTTCACCTATGCGATGGTTTCCGTATCCTGCCATAATTTCAGTGAAATCAAGGGCCTTTCTGAACTTTCCGTTTGTGTATTTTAATAATGCACATACAGGTCCGTCACCATTATCGGCTGGTGCATAGAGATATAAAAACGGCTGTCCGTTTTTCAATGTATAAATATTTGCTATAACATTATAAAAACGTGTATTTTTTAATCTGTAAGCTGTTTTTCCATTAACCGATACAGTAAGTGACGAATATGCTTCATCGTCGGTTTGATTGGCTGCTCTGATTCTGATTTTATCTTTCGTTCCATCACCGGTAACATCATATGCTGTGTATGTCCGATTTGCTTTTAATTGGACCCCATTTGCCGTTGCTTTTACGGGTATGGAGAAGATAATTGCAAAACCAATTGCCAGAAACATAGTAAACACAGAAATAAAATTGTTTCTTTTTCTCATAAAACATGACCCCTTTCGTGTAGGAATTGCTATAATTTTTACATTTTTATTGTATCATTGTATATGTGCAAACTGTATTTTTTACATTACAAAATCCTGAGATAATTTTATGAGAACCAATTCTCTTCCCGATGCATCTAATTAGTGTAAAAGTAAAAAGTAAACACGTGTAGTAATCCGGCTGGACAAAAGGAGAAGACAAAGTTATGACAAAAGATGTATTTATTAAGGAGGTTCGGGATGCAGAAGCCATGCTGTATCATATATCAAAGTCCATTCTGAAGAATGACTCTGATTGTGGGGATGCTGTGCAGGAAACAATTCTTAAGGCATATGAGAAACTTCCCACCTTAAAGAAAGAAAAGTATTTTCGAACATGGATCACAAAGATATTGATCAATGAATGCAATGGGATTCTTCGGAAAAGAAAAAATGTTATTCCATATGAAGAATATATGGACAATATGAGGCTGACTGAGGAGGACAGATACAGTCATCTGTATATGGCGATTATGGAACTTCCGGAGGATCTGAGGATTTTGGTAACATTGTATTATTTAGAAGGATTCTCACAGAAAGAGATCAGTGAGGCTCTGGATATTCCGGAAGGAACGATTAAAAGCAGACTTTCCCGTGCAAGAGAGTTTTTGAAAGAACAGTTATCCGATGAAGAAGAGAAAAGACCGATGCCTGGGAAAAACAGCAAACCATCAAAGAGAATAATAGGAAAGGGGAAAATGTCATGTTAGAGAACAAATGGAATAATATAGCACCGGAAGTACCACAGGATTTTCATGAGAAATTTGAAGAGACACTGAGACATATTGAGCAGGCAGATGCAGTTGATAAAAAATACAAAAGAAAAAGAATCAGTGGCCGATTACTGATTGCAGCAGCAGTGATCTGTACAGGCATGGGAGTAACAGTGGCGGCAAAAGAGTTCTTTAAATGGAATGACCATTTGTTAAAAAGACTGGAACCCTCTGAGGAACAGCAGGAAACGATGCAGGAATCAAACTATATTCAGAATATAGACCAGTCTGTAACACAAAATGGTGTGACGGTTACCCTGACAGATTCTATTCAGGATCAGGGATTCCTGTATGCTTTTTTTGAAGTGAAAACAGAGGACAGTATTTCTATGACTGATCATACTTCTTTTGAGGAGATGACACATTTTAAAATTGATGGAAAAGAAGTATATGCAGAAGATGATGACAGATTTGGAAGCCTGAGTACAGGTGTGAGCCAGGATAATCTGCTGAACTATGATCAGGATTCGGCACATTCTAAATATTTCACAGCATGCATTTCTTATGACAGTGATTATAATCTGAGTAATAAAACTGTAGAAATCACATTGAAGAATCTTACGGAGGAAGGGGATTATGATAAGACTGTTATTACAGATGGAACATGGGATTTTAAATGGACTCTGGGTGCAGTAAAGCCTCCGACAACTCTGGAAGTGAACCGGAAATGTGATTTTGGAGGTTATGAAATCACAGTGAAAAAAATGGAAGTAACGCCCCTTTTATGGTCATTATATCTTGATTATGATGAAGCTATGAAGGTGTATGAAGATGAGAAAAACAAGTTTGAGTACACAGGTACAGATTATGGCATGGATCTTTATGGCAGAGCTAATATTGACCAAGTGCGTTATAAAGATGGAACGGTTTTAACACTCGATCTGACCATGGGAGGCATCGCTGGCGGTGGAGAAAAACAGGATAAGGAAAATGGTGTCATGATCATCAGAAACAGCTTCCCGCAATTGGTTGATGTAGATAACCTGCAGGCGGTACATTTTGGAAACATTGACCAGTGGCTTGAAGTGCGGGAATAAAAGTTTTTTTCGGTGATATAGAAAAATCCTCCCATAATTAGATAATGAGAAAATACAAAAAGAACCGATACAGTCTTTGCATGATATGATATCGGTTCTTTTTGGCTAAGTCTGCCAACTATGAAATTTTGTTTATATATTAACGCATCCTGTTCATGTACAGGAAACGGATTCTAGCGTATACTGAAATTATTGATTACAAGATCTACATAAACTGCAAATACAGATTCCGGGTTATATCCGGAAGCCATATTCTGCACTTACCGGTAAAATCTGTAATAGTTGGCATAAAAGTTCATTACATATTCGATATAAGCTTTAAATCTTTTCATTGTCTGTTCCTCCCTTTCTTTATCTTATGGCTGTATTATAAAGCAGGTTGACCGGTATTTCCTGCCAAATAGAAAGAAAAAACAGACAAATCTTGCAAAAAGGAGATCAGGTAAATGTTTCCTGTATATGAGGAGAAGAAAGAAAACCTTCATTTTAGAAGTAAAACGTCCAGACATGCTTCCCCACACCTTCATAATTCCATAGAATTTATATATATTACAGAAGGAACCCTGGAGCTTGGGATGGGGCAGGAACTGTATCATATGGATAAGGGGGACTTTGCAGTAATCTTTCCGGATGTGATCCACCATTATCAGGTGTTTTCACCAGGGATAAACAGAGGCTGGTATCTGTGGGCAGGGATGACGCTGACAGGACAGTTTGCAGATACTCTTCAGAAATCATGCCCTGATAATCCAGTAATCACATCGAAGAATTTACACCCGGATATCCGGAATGCAGTAAAATGTCTTTATGATAATAAAAAAAGAAAAGATAAGAATCCTGTTGTTGAACAGGCATATGTGCAGATTTTGCTTGCAAGGAGCATCCCCTGTTACAGACTGACGGAAAAGAGCAGTGTGGAGAGCAGTGATATTATCTATCAGACAGTATCTTATATTGCGAAACATTTTAAGGAACAGGTTTCGCTGGAATCTATGGCAAAAGATCTGGGGATTAGCAAATTTACACTTTCACGGGTATTCTCAGGAACTTTCCACAGGAATTTTAACCAGTATCTTAATGAGCAGAGGCTCAATTATGTCTGTGTACATCTGGAGTGTACAGATAAAAGCATCACTGATATATGGCTGGATGCAGGATTTGACAGTCAGAGGACATTTAACAGGGCATTTCGGGAACGGTACAGGATGACACCCAGAGAGTATCGTTCTCTTTATAAAGAGAAATACATTTTACAGACACAGGAAATGGAGGAATTGTGAGAGGCAGTTCTTCTGGTCTGATTGAATAAAACTATCCCGAACAAGTACAAGGTTTTTATGCTTGTATTTTGTTCAGGATAGTTTTTTTATCCCTATACAGAAATCCGGAAAACATAGAAAAAAGATATCCAAAAGAGCAGTTGTAATAATGTACAAAAATTACACATAAAAATTATGCAATTATAACATTAGTAAAAAAAACGGACCCGGGACTTTACAGAAATTTTATAAATCGAATAATTTTGTGCATGTTTTGCCTAAATTTGTTTATATGAATTTAACAGAGAAAAGGATATAATTTTCATCGAACAAGAGATGCGTAGGAAACAGCAGATGTGAGAACAAGAGGAAGAGACAAGAGCAGAGAAACAGAAGACTATCAGATATCTCACTGGTGTAAACGCATGAAAACAACCTGGAGAAACCAGGAGAAAGCGAAGGGAAAAATGGAAGAAAAGAAGTACTTGAAATGGTATAACAAAGTAGGATATGGTTCAGGTGACATGGCTGGAAATGTGGTATATTCATTTCTGTCATCCTTTATCATGATCTATCTGACCAACATAGTTGGTCTGAATGCAGGTATTGTCGGAACACTTATTGCAGTATCCAAACTGTTTGACGGTGTAACGGATATCTTTTTTGGAGCTATGATCGATAAAACAAAGAGCCGTCTTGGAAAAGCAAGACCCTGGATGCTTTACGCATACATTGGCTGTGCGGTAACCCTGGTAGCAAACTTTGCTATTCCGACTAACATGGGAAAATTTGCACAGTATGCATGGTTCTTTATTGCCTACACCCTTTTAAATGCAGTCTTCTTTACTGCAAATAATATTGCTTATGCGGCACTTGTAGCATTAGTAACCAAGAACAGTAAGGAACGAGTTGAGATGGGATCCTGGAGATTCATCTTTGCTTTTTCAACGGTCCTTATTATTCAGTCAGTGACAGTTAAGTTTGTACAGATCCTTGGAGGCGGGGCACATGCCTGGAAAGTGGTTGCCATCGTGTTTGCGATTGTAGGTGTCATTGTAAATACAATTTCTGTTTTCTCTGTAAAAGAGCTCCCGGAAGAGGAACTGAACGGTGATGGAGTTGTTGATGATGAGATAGAAAAATATGGCCTTGTAGAGGCGGCGAAACTTCTGTTTTCTAACAAATATTACATTATGATTTCCGTAACATATATTGTACAGCAGACATATTCTGCTATGCTGAACATGGGTATTTACTATATGACATATGTTCTTCTTAATGAAGATCTCTATGCTGTATTCTCCTGGGCAATCAATATTCCACTGATCATTGCCCTGATCATAACACCTACACTGGTAGCTAAATGGAAAGGCCTTTACAAACTGAATATTGTAGGTTATGCGATTGCAACTGTCGGAAGAGCACTTGTTGTTGTTGCGGCTTATATGCACAGTGTACCTCTTATGATTCTCTTTACTGCCGTATCTTCATTCGGACAGGGACCATGGCAGGGAGATATGGGAGCAGTTGTGGCAAACTGTTCTGAATATACTTACCTTACAAAAGGCAAAAGAATTGATGGAACCATGTATTCCTGTACATCTTTCGGAACTAAGCTTGGTGGTGGAATTGGTACTGCACTGACAGGATGGCTTCTGGCTGCAAGTGGATTCAATGGCGAAGTTGCTACTCAGTCTGCATCCTGTCTGAGTATGTTACATTTCATGTATCTCTGGCTTCCTGTAATCCTTGCCCTGGTAATCACCTTTATTATGACCAAGATGAATGTGGAAAAAGCAAATAAAGAACTGAGAGCTAAAAGATTGAATGGTTAAGTCGAAAAAATGAAAATATTTTCCTTTCTTTTGCAGATGGGGATGATTAAGAACAAAAAGGGGAATCAGTTATGAACTATAATGGATTGAAAGAAGACAAAAGATTAGTTAAAGTTGTACCGTCAGCAAGACAGATCGCATATGAAAACATGGAGTTTTTCTGTTTCATTCATTTCACTGTAAATACTTTTACAGGAAGTGAATGGGGAGATGGAACAGAACCGGAATCTATTTTTAACCCGACAGAACTGGATGCACGCCAGTGGGCAAAAACAGCAGCTGAGGGCGGGATGAAGGGACTGATCCTTACATGTAAGCATCATGATGGATTTTGCCTGTGGCCATCCAAATACACAGAGCATAGTATCAAGAATTCCCCGTATAAAAACGGAAAAGGGGATATTGTCAGGGAAACAGCCGAAGCATGCCGGGAGTTTGGCCTTAAATTCGGTGTTTATCTTTCACCCTGGGACAGAAACAACAGCAGCTACGGAAAAGGAAAAGAGTATGACGATTACTATCTGAACCAGCTGACAGAGCTGCTGACAGAATACGGTGATATCTTTGTGATCTGGCTGGACGGTGCATGTGGAGAAGGACCAAATGGAAAGGTCCAGAAATACGACTGGCAGAGATACTATAAGGTGATGCGTGAACTGCAGCCGAATGCAGTGATCTCTATTTCAGGACCGGACATCAGATGGTGCGGAAACGAAGCCGGGGAAGTAAGGCCGAGTGAATGGAGCGTTGTTGCAAAGGACATGACTGATCCGGCGATCACAGCAGCGTTAAGCCAGCAGGAAGATAATGAGGAATTCCGGAACAGACCGTTGGACGAGACCCAGACAGACCTTGGAAGCAGGGAGCGTCTTGCAAATGAAAAAGAGCTTGCATGGTATCCGGCAGAGACTGATGTTTCAATCCGTCCAGGCTGGTTCTATCATGAGGAAGAAGATGACCAGGTCCGTTCATTTGAAAACCTGAAAGACATTTACTTAAAATCTGTAGGGGGAAATACCACATTATTATTGAATCTTCCTCCTATGAAAAATGGCCGTATCCATGAAACAGATGCAGCAAATCTGAAACAGTTAGGCGAGTTTATTGAGAATACATTTAAATACAATCTGGTTGGTGAAGCAGGTATTACAACGATTCCGCCACTTGACTGTCAGGAGAAAGAACCTACAGTATTAAGAACTGATGATTATGAGACTTATTTTATGAATGAAGAGGGAACAAATAAACTCATGATCAAGCTTAACTGGGTTGAGAAAAAGAAGCTTAATTATCTGGTACTGAAGGAAGCCATTCCATTCAGCCAGAGAGTAGAGAAGTTCAAAGTCTGCTACGAAGAAAATGGAAGTATGAAAGAATGTTATAATGGAACTACTATTGGATATAAAAAGATCATTGATCTCAAAGGAATACAGACAGATTGCCTGGCAATCGTGATTGAAGACTCCAGAGTAGCACCGGTAATGTCTTTCGTGGGAGTATATTAATTGAAAACTGACATTTTTAATTGAGAAACGAGGCCACTTTTTCAGATAAACAAGGTTTTTACATTCAAAAGTAAATCGGGATAAAATAAAATCATAAGATATAAAGTGCGTATGAATTCATATATTGAGGGGGTTAAAATGGCAGCATATTATTTAGCGGTAGATATCGGAGCATCCAGCGGACGTCATATCCTTGGACATATGGAAAACGGAA